>NZ_JACHTP010000006.1:0-75392 GCF_020135855.1 Campylobacter sp. B0100352/1 | reverse complement strand
TTTTAAAAATTATAAAAATCAAGAAGAATTTGATAATGCGATCAGTGAAAATTTAACCGCCATATATATTATTTATTCTAATGCTCCATATATTGGACTTTTAGGGACTGTTGTTGGGATCATGGTTACTTTTTATGAAATGGGCTTAGCTGGAAATATAGACGTAAAATCTATAGTTATAGGACTTTCTCTAGCCCTTAAAGCCACAGCTTTAGGTCTTTTAGTTGCCATTCCAACCCTTATCGCTTATAATGCGCTATTACGTAAAATTTCTCTTCTAAGTAGTACTTATAAGGCAAATCAAAATGATTAAATTGCCAAAAAATGAGGGATTAAACATTGTCCCATTTATAGATATTATGCTTGTTTTACTCGCTATCGTTCTTAGTATTTCAACCTTTATCGTGCAAGGTAAAATCCAAATTAATCTCCCAAAAAGCGAAAGCTCTATGAGTCTTAGCGATCATGAAAAAAAACTTCTTATTAGCATCGATGAGAAAAATATTTTCTATCTAGATGATAAAACAGCAAATTTAGAACAAATAAAAGAGGCGATATCCCAGCTCGATCAAAAAACTATCGTAGAACTCAAAAGCGATAAAAATGCTAAATTTGAAAGTTTTGTGCAAATTATAGATCTATTAAAAAACAAAGGACATGAAAATTTCCAAATCATAACGGAGAAAAATAAGTGAAAAACTTATTTTTAAATCACAAATATCAAGCCTTTTATCTATCTTTTTTAATCTTTTTACCTGTATTTTTTTTAATCTTTAATTCTGCTGATTTTTTTAAAGTAAAATTTAAAAATGAGGAAATTTTTACCTTATCTATGAAGCAATTTACCCAAATCAATCCAGCACCCACACAAGAGAATAAAATCGTAGAAAAAACCACACCTAAAATCAATAAAATTCAACCAAAACCCATAAAAAAAGATACAAAAAAAATCAAAAAAATAGAACAAAAACCAATTACAACCGAATCAAAGCCGACAACAAATCAAATAGCTAAAAATCCTTCTCCTCAAATCACTCAACTCATACAAGGTAAAGATAAACATCCACTTCTTGAAGAAATTCAAAAAGCAATTCAAAAAGCCCAAAATTATCCTAGACAAGCTCAAAGAATGGGTATGCAAGGGGTTGTTAAAGTAGAATTTTTATGGAAAGAAAATAAAACTTTAGCAGAGTTAAAAATAATCCAAAGTTCTGGATACTCCATCTTAGATAAAAATGCCTTAGAAAGCATTCGCAAAGCTTCAATAAATTTCCCTTACTATAAAAATGATTTAAGAATCATACTTCCTATAGTGTATAGTTTAAAAGGATAAAACTCACCAAAATTATTTAATCTAAACTCTTTTATCGACAAATATGGCTTTATTATCATTGATTTGCCCCATCAAATCTTTGTTTAAATTCTTAGTTAATTTATCTAAAGATTTATCTTGAAGTTCTTCAAATTCTTTTGGATTGCTAGCTTTAAGTTTAGCCTGCTCATCAGCACTTAAAGAGCTTAAACCTTTCTCTTGTGCTTTTTGAAGTAAATCTTCTTCATCATTTTCTTTTTCTTTGATTTTAGCTTTATCATCATCTTTTTTTTGAATTTTTTGCGGATCAACACTTTGCATAGCATTTGCTCCACCTCCTGAAACTTCTTTTAAATCACTCAAAATTTCTCTTAAACTCGGTTCTTTAACATCATTATCATCAATATTTCCATCTTTATTGACATCTTTATCTATAAAAAAATTCAATTTTTCTTCTATGCTCGTATCATCAGATAATGAATCATTATGTTTTAAACCTAAATTCTGCATACTTTCATGCAAAGTATTTTGATGAAAATTGATGCGAGTGTTATTTTTTTCATCTTGGGTAGATTTAACACTGAAAAATTCATTTTTTGCATTTTCAAACCAATTAGAAACAAATTCATTTGCTTCTCCATTTAATCTTATAGCTCCATCATCTCTAGCAATATAATTTGTATAAGAACTAAAATGATTTTGCAAACTTTTATAATTTTCTTCACTTAAATTTAAAGATATCAACTCACCTTCTTTATCTTCAAAAATAATTTTCTTGCCAAAATTATTATGATCTGAAAGATCATTAACTTTGACTTTATCCTTTTCTTCAGACTTTAATTCCAAAATTTCTTTACGATTTGTAACATTTTGATTGTTTGACAAAGTATTAAAACCATTCATTGTTAATTTATCCATAAATTATCCTTAAAATTTACAAATTAACATTATTTACAAGATGCAAATAAACCCAAACGGCACATTTTTCTTTGATGCTGCGTTGGTAAAGCATTGCATTTTTTCAATCTTTCTTTATAATCAGGACAGGAATTTTTAGCATACACTACACCCAAAAGTATAAAAATAAAAAATATTTTTCTCATGATTAAAACCCTTAATATTATAAGCTAGTTTTGATATAATTATAAATTTGATATCGACAAAAAAGAAAAAGATTTTATATAATAAAGAATGTAATAAGGAATACAATGAAAGCATTAGCCCTTTTTAGTGGTGGCCTTGATAGTATGTTAGCAATGAAACTCATCACTTCTCAAGGTATAGAAGTAAAAGCTCTAAATATTAATATAGGTTTTGGAAGTACAAGCGATAAAAGTGAGATCATGAAAAAAAGAGCGGCTATGGTGGGTGCAGATTTTGAAATGATCGATGTAAGAAATTCTTATTTACAAGAAGTTCTTTTTAATCCACAATATGGCTATGGCAAGCATTTTAATCCTTGCATAGATTGCCATGCTTTTATGTTTAAAACTGCTCTTGCTATGCTAAAAGAAGAAAATGCAAGTTTTATCATCACCGGAGAAGTCTTAGGACAAAGACCGATGAGTCAAAGAAATGACGCTATGGCTAAGGTTAAAAAATTAGCCCTTGATGAAGAGGATCTTATCTTGCGTCCTATGTGCGCCAAAAATTTACCTCTAACAAAGCCTGAAAGAGAAGGTTGGGTGGATAGAGAAAAACTAGAAGGCATTAGTGGAAGAAGTCGCAAAAGACAACTGGAACTGGCTGCACAATTTGGACTTGAAGATTTTGAAAGCCCAGGTGGAGGATGTTTATTAACCCTTGATAGTTTTGCTAAAAAAATTCGCGATTTTATACAATTTGATAAAGATATGCAAGTTAATGACGCACAACTTTTAAAATACGGACGTCATTTAAGATTGCCTATGGGCGCTAAAATGATCATAGGACGTAATGAATTAGAAAATGAACTTTTAAGAAATTTAAAAACTCCAAAATATGAAGTTATAGGCATAGGAAATTTAATAGGAGCTTATTCTTTGCTTAGCACAAATGCAAGTAATGAGGATATAGAACTTGCTTTAAAAATTGCTTTAACTTACACTAAATGCGATATAAATACTAGCTATGAATTAGAATTTAAAAACCAAAAATTTATCACCTCAGCTTTTGAAGATAAAACACAAATTAGCAAATTTTTTATCAGCTAGTATAAACTAATTTCAAAAAAGAACGATATAGTGATTGAATCTTTTCAAAATATTGCTATAAAAGCCCGTTTCAAAACGGGCTTTTTTTATTTTAGACTATAAATTTTTTTCAAATTATTTAAATTAGAACTCGCATTTAAAAGCAAACAATCAGCTAAAACTAAACGCACCATAGCATTAACCACAACACTTCCACGTATGCCAACGCAAGGATCGTGTCTGCCTTTTAATTCTAATTTCACATTATTTCCAAATTTATCCATACTTTCTTGTTCTCTAAAAATAGAAGGAGTGGGTTTAAAATAAGTTTTTAAAACAAGATCTTCTCCATTTGAAATTCCACCTAAAATGCCCCCACTATGATTGCTTAAGAATTTATTATCCTTTAAGATATCATTATTTTGAGATCCATACATTTTGCTTGCATTAATCCCCTCACCAATTTCTACTGCCTTAACAGCATTAATCCCCATTAAGGCATGGGCGAGTTTAGAATCTAATTTATCATAAAGAACTTCTCCAAATCCTTTCATCATCCCAGTTACTCTTGTAAAAACCGCTGCGCCTACACTATCTTTAGATTTTTTTGCATTTAAAATTTCAGCTTTAAAATCATTTTCTAAACTAGAATCAAGACAAAAAATCTCACTTTCTTGTGCCCATTTAAAATCAAATTGATCCTCATTTAAATTTGATTTTAACCTCCCTACTCCAAAAACCCCACTTTGAACACAAATATCAAATTCATTCAAAAGCATCGCGCATACAGCACCCCCAGCTACCCTAGCAACACTTTCTCTAGCACTTGATCTTCCACCGCCTCTATAATCTCTTAAGCCATATTTATGAAAATAAGTAAAATCAGCGTGTGCAGGGCGAAATACATCTTTAAAATCATCATAATCTTTAGAACGTGCATTTTCATTAAAAACAACTATGGCAATAGGATGGCCTGTGGTATATCCCTCAAAAACTCCGCTTAAAACTTGTGCTTTATCGCTTTCTTTTCTTGGAGTTGAAAATTGATTTCCACCTTTGCGTTTATCGAGTTCATTTTGTAAAAATTCCTCATCAAATTTTACACCAGCAGGCATTCCATCTATCACGCAACCCACAGCTACTCCGTGAGATTCTCCAAAACTTGTAAATTTTAATCTTGTGCCAAAGGTATTCATGATAAATTTTCCAATTTTTCAAGTGCAATTTTTGCCGCCATTTGTTGTGCCTCTTTTTTGCTTTTTGCAATAGCTCTTGCAATTTCCTTACCCTCTAGCTTTAAAGCAATTTCAAATTGTTTTAAATGATCGGGCCCAAAAGCACGCAGTGTTTCATATTCTGGAGTTTTTCCTATGGTGCCTTGAGTGATCTCTTGCAGTCTTGTTTTATAATCTTTGATTAAATTTTTTGCATCAATTTTTGGAAAATTATTTTCTATGAGTTTTAAAGCGATATTTCTTGCACATTCAAAGCCTGATTCTAAATGAATAGATCCTATGATCGCTTCTAGAGCATCAGAAAGAATGGAAGGCTTTTGTCTTCCTCCATTATTTTCTTCAGATGTACTCATAAAAATAAAATCACCTAAATTTAAACTATCGGCGATTTTTGCAAAGGATTTTTCATTCACTAAAGCGGCTCTTAATTTTGACAAATCACCTTCAGCGTCTTTTCCAAATTTATGAAATAAATACTCCCCTACGATCAAATCAAGCACCGCATCCCCTAAAAATTCCAAACGCTCATTATTATAAGATTTTTTACAACTTTTGTGAGTCAGTGCTTGTGTGAGAAGATTTTTATCTTTAAATTGATAACCTAAGTTTTGTTCTAAAAGCTCGATATTTTTCATTGATTTTCCTTTTGCAATTTTAAAGCCGCCTCTCTTGCTAAAATATCACATCTTTCATTTTCCTCATGCCCGTTGTGTGCTTTGATCCAAAAAGCTTGAATTTGATGCGATTTTGATACTTTTAAATATTCTTTCCACAAATCTACATTTTTTTTACCTTTAAAATCCTTTTTAATCCAATCATCAAGCCATTCATTAATACTTTGAACCATCAAATTTGAATCAGTAAAAAGTTTGACTTCACAAGGCTCTTTTAAAATTTTTAAAGCTTCAATAATAGCCATTAATTCCATACGATTATTAGTAGTATTTTTTTCCGATCCAAAGCCTTCTTTTTGATGCCCTTTATAACGCACTATATACGCCCACCCTCCAAAACCTGGATTATTAAGACAAGAGCCATCGGTATAAATTTCAACACATTTCATCATTTTTTACTTCACAAATAATCTTACAAGTATTAAATTCATAACACATAGGGCAATGATAAAAAAACAAAGGCATTATATTTTTGCATTCTGAACAACGATAAGAAAATTCAAGCCTTGCTTTAAAAGAATTTTCACGTAAAATTTTTAACATTTTTAAATTTGAATTTTTAAAAACAAAATGACTTGGAATTTGATCTTTGCTAATATAGCCTAAAGCATAAAAAAATTCTAAAAACTCTTGACTTTCCAAATTAAAAACTTGATCTTGCTTATAAAGTAGATCGCAAATATCGTTAAAATTTTGCCCCAAAAATAAAGAATATTTTTCAAAAATAAAACGCCCTAGCATAGTATTGTTTGACATTTTTAATTCTAATAATTTTTGTTTTTTTTCTTCATTGTTTAAATTTGAAGCATATAAATTTAAAGCTTTTATAAATTCTTGTTCTTTTTCTACTTCTTCTCCAAGTTCAAATAAACACTCTAAAATTTCTAAATTTTCTTTATAAGCTTTTAATTTTAAATACACAATTTTAAGAAGTTTTAAAGCCTCTATATTTCTTGGACGAAGTTTTAAAGCTTGAAGTAAAACTTCTTTAGCGCGCTCTAAAAATCCTGCTTTAAAATAAATATTTGCCAAAGCGATAAAAATAAATTCTTGTTCATTTTTATCCTTGCTTTTTTCAAGTGCGATCAAATAAATTTGAGTGGCCTTTTCAAATTCTCCACTTTTTGTAAAAATATCTGCTAAAAAGCTTAAATTTCCAAAACTCAATCTTTCATTTCTTAATAAATCTTTGTGAATATTATCTATTTCAAATTTTTTAATGAATTTTTCAAGCTTTTGTTCTTTATCTTTATTTGCAAACAATTTCCAAGCATGATTAGCCACAGAAACCACAAAAATCAAAACAGTTAAAATAATAAGCCCTACCAAAGGATCCCTATATTCAACAAAGAAAAAATCCATAAACTCTCTTTAAAAATTTTATGCCAAATTATAGCTAAATCTTTGTATAATTTTATTTAAGGTTTTTAAAATGATATCTAAAGAAAGTATAGAAAATTTATCCCAAAGACTTAATATTGTTGATATTATTGAAAATTACATTGAAGTAAAAAAACAAGGCTCTAGCTTTGTTTGCGTGTGTCCATTTCATGCAGATAAAAATCCTTCTATGCATATTAATGCTCAAAAAGGTTTTTATCATTGTTTTGCGTGTAAAGCAGGAGGAGATGCTTTTAAATTTGTAATGGACTATGAAAAATTAAATTTTTCTGATGCAGTAGAAAAAGTCGCCAGCCTTTGCAATTTTACTCTAAGTTATACTAAAGAAAAAAATGAAAGCAAGAAAGATCTAAAAAATATCTTACCTAAATTAAACGCTTATTTTAAAAATAATCTTTCTCATCATAAAGAAATTTTAGACTATCTCTACTCAAGAAAATTAGACGATAAAGACATTGCTAAATTTGAATTAGGTTTTGCAAATTCAAGCGAAGAAAGCGTGAGATTATTGCAAAATGAAAATATATCCATCGAAGATGCTTTAGCGGTTGGAGCCCTAAAGAAAGATGAAAAAGGTGAAATTTATGCGAGTTTTATATGGCGTATCACTTTTCCAATTTATGATCAAAAAAATACACTTGTAGGCTTTGGCGGAAGAACTATTAATCCAAACGTAATGGCTAAATATGTCAATTCTCCCCAAAATATGCTTTTTGATAAAAGTAGAATTTTTTACGCTTTTCATTTAGCTAAAGATGCTATCAGTGCAAAAAAAGAGATGATTATCTGTGAAGGTTATATGGATGCGATTGCTTTTCATAAAGCAGGTTTTAACAATGCAGTAGCCGTTCTTGGCACCGCACTAACCGAACATCATTTACCTTTAATCCGTCGATATGAAGCTAAAGTGATACTTTGTTTTGATAACGATGAAGCAGGATTAAGAGCGGCTACTAGATCAGCTTTTTTACTTAGCACTCATAAAATCGATGGCAAAGTCGCTCTTTTAGAAGGCGGAAAAGATCCTGCGGAATTAGTCGCTAATAATCAAAATGCGAAACTTTATGATATACTTGAAAAAGGTATGGAGCTTGGGGAATTTTATATCAGACGTATCATAGCAGATTTTACACTTGATTCAGCGCTTGATAAACAAAAAGCTTTAGAGAGTGTGCAAAAATACACTTTCACTCTTGAACCTTTGATTGCTAATTCTTATACGCAACTCGTTTCTAAACTTTTAGGCGTGGAAGAAAAACTGATTGTTTTAACCAAAAATTTCAGATCTTATAAAAATTTAAATTCCACTCCTTTAGAAATTCCAAACACAAAAACACACATTACAGAACTTGAAATTCTCAACTTTTTAAAAAATAATTCCAACATGCACGAACTTTTTAAACAAATTAGCGATAGTGTTTGTTTTAAACATAAAATTTTATTAGAAAAAATTCTAGAAAAAAAAGGCTATGAAGATAGCGATATAAGAGAATTTGAACAAAAAAATATCCTTAAAAATTTAAATCAAAATGAATTTTTATTTGGCATTTGCAAAATCAATTTAGCTTTTTTAAATCACATCGATACAATCAATTCTGTCTTAGCTCTAAAAAAACAACTTTTTGCCTTAATCGATAAAAATTCTCAAATTTTAAATAAAAATTTAACACAAGAAGAGTGTTTGTATTTTTTAAAAGAATATTTATTGCTTTTAAAAAATGAAAAGGATGAAATAAAACTAGAGCAATTATTTAAAAGCTTAAATAAAATTTTTTCTCTTAAAAAATTTGATGCAAAAGAATTAAATATCAATTCCACGCAAGAATACAATGAAGAACCTTTTTAAGTTAAATGGTAAAAAAGTGTTTAATTTACCTTTTTTTAAACACAATCACGCTAAAGTATAGAAATTTTTTTAAGGATTGATTTGATGATGCCTTTTAGTGATGAAGAACTTATAAATCCTGTAAAATCAAGCTTAGAAAAAAGCATTCCTATGTTAGAACGCGATGGGGGTGGGCTTGAATTTTTAGGGATTAAAAATGGAGTGGTTTATGTGCATTTAATCGGTGCTTGCAAAGGTTGTGCATCAAGTGGAACAACCCTAAAATATGGACTTGAAAGACAACTTAAAATCGATATTCATCCAGAAATTACCATTGTAAATTTAAATGGCGGAGCAGAAGAATTTGCAAAATTATAAAAAACTCGGTATCGAACATTTTCTAAAAAAAGATTTTAAAACCGCAAAAATATATTTTTCTCTAGCCTATGAAAAACGTAAAAATAAGCGTTTGTTTAATTTTATTTTGCTTTGTGATTTAGCTTTAAAATTTCCAAAAGAGTCGATTTTGCTTTTTGAATTTTATTTAGAACACTACACCATAGAAAAAATTGATAAAGATTTTGAAGAAATTTTAAAAACAATAGAAACTCAACACGAAGAAAGATCTCAAAATAAAGATGAATTAGAAGATGGCTATGCTCTAAATTATCAAGATTTTTTAAAAAGTGCAGAACAAATTGGCTTTGAAAAAAGTTTTGAAAATATTATACAGAGTGCAAAATTAGTGATTGATAATCGTGATGATTTTTTAGATTTTTTAGAAAAACTTCTTGAACACGGCTATAAAGATATGACTTTAAATTACATCGAAAGCGTTATGTCTCATTTTTGGGCCAATGAAAGATTTATAAAAATCCAAGAAAAACTTATAGGATTTAAAAGTGAAAATAAAGCTTGAAAATACATTTATTACCGATAGTACTTTAGAATGTGAAAAAGGTTGTTTTTTTCTAAAAACTGAGCAAAACAAACAATTTGAAAATGAAGCTTTAAAAAAAGAATGCAAGATTATTGATGTTAAAGAATGCAAAAAAATACTCAATATTGATGAAAATATTAAAATTATCGGCATCACAGGAACAAATGGAAAAACAACCACCGCAGCGGCAATTTATTCTATATTGCTTGATTTAGGATATAAATGCGGTCTTTGTGGAACCCGCGGTGCTTTCATAAATGATGAACAAATCGATGAAAAATCCCTTACAACATCAGCAATTTTAAAAACATTAGAGTATTTAAAAATCGCTACGCAAAAAGGATGTGAATTTTTCGTTATGGAAGTAAGCTCGCATGCTTTAGTGCAAAATAGAATCGAGGGTTTAAAATTTGCAGCAAAAATTTTTACCAATATCACTCAAGATCATTTAGATTTTCACCAAAATTTTGAAAATTATAAACAAGCCAAAGAACTTTTTTTTACCGATGAAAGCTTAAAATTTATCAACAAGGACGCCTTAGCAATTAAATTTAATGTAAAAAATGCTTTTACTTACGGCATAGAAAATCCTTCTTTGTATCAAATTAAAGCCTACTCTTTAGAAAATGGCATCAATGCGGTTGCTATGATCAAAAATACAACCTTTCATATAGAATCCCCTATGCTAGGACTTTTCAATCTTTATAATCTTCTTGCTGCAAGTGCTTGTGTGAATGAGCTTGTTAAGCCAAATTTGAATGACTTAGAAAAAGCGATCAATCACTTTGGAGGGGTTTGCGGACGAGTGGAACAAGTTGCTGATGGAATTATCGTTGATTTTGCTCATACGCCTGATGGCATAGAAAAAGTTCTTGATGCTCTTAAAAATAAAAAATTAATTGTAGTTTTTGGCGCAGGAGGCAATAGAGATCGTACTAAACGACCTTTAATGGGTAAAATTGTAGAACATTTTGCAAAAACTGCTATCATTACAAGCGATAATCCACGTGATGAGGATCCAAAAATTATAATCGAAGAAATCGCAAGTGGTTTTAAAGAACCAAAAAAAGCTTTGATGATTGAAGATAGAAAAGAAGCCATAAAAAAAGCTTTAGAACTTAAAGAAAAAGATGATTTAGTAGTGATCTTAGGAAAAGGTGATGAAGAGACTCAAGAAATTAAAGGGATAAAATATCCTTTTAGTGATAAATTAGTTGTAAATGAAATTTTAAGGATAAATTGATGTTTGATAATATAGACTTTTCTAAAATGGGCGAACTTTTAAATCAAGTTCAAGAAAAAGCAAAAAACATAGAATTAGAACTTGCTAGTAAAGAATTCAGTGCAAAAAGTGGAGCAGGGCTTGTCAAAGTCAGTGCAAATGGCAAAGGTGAAATTATCGATGTGAGTATTGATGATTCTTTACTTGAAGATAAAGAATCGATGCAAATTTTGTTAATATCTGCTATCAATGATGTTTTAGCTATGGTAGCACAAAATCGCAACAGCATGAGTAGTGATATTTTAGGAGGCTTTGGAAAATTATGAGATTTTTATTTTGTATAATTGCATTTTTAATGATCGGGCAAGCTATAGAACGCCCTACTTTTGAAGATTTTGTCGCAGGTTATGAAAGAAATAAGGCAAGTATGTTTAATTACGAAGGAATGCCAGCCTTTGTTTTAAGTGAAAATTTACTTGCTGTTTTAAAACAACCTAATGCAAAATTAAATAAATACGTAAAATACGATCCTTTTTTAAATCTTTATCTTGTAAGAACAGATTTTTCACTCATTCCAACTCCTATGGGAGATGAAGAAAAATTGACTCGTAATGACTGGGTTGGAATTTGGGATCCAAATAAACCTTATATAGGTCATATTAAATACTTAGCTCAAGATATCAATGAAAGAGATCAACTTGATTTTAACACAAAAATCGGACTTTTGGGAACTCCATGTTGTGAAATGCTTGGCATTGCACTAAATAATGGTGCTTTTATTGGTAATAGATATTTAAAACACTTTATGAAATACAATGATGTTTATTGGGGTGATATTGGGGTTGATTTTGTAGAGCGAGAAAACAAAATTTATGTTAATAAAGTACGTAAAAATGGTCAATTTTTAATCAATGATGAAGTGATAAGCGTAGATGGAAAACCTGTAAAAGATTTAAGAAAATTAAACGAAAAAATTCTGTTTGCTGATCCTAGCAGTACGCTTTATTTTCAAGTCTTAAGAGACAATGTTGATTTAAATATTTCAACTCAAGTTTTTGCTAAAGATATCAGTAAGTTTAATCTTCCAAATGCCAAACCAAAGCCAAAAACAACCAATTTTAGAAGTAATTTAGGCTTAAGTGTTAACGCATCCTTAATCGTGACAAAAGTCGATCCAAAATCTAAGGCTGATTTAGCCGGATTTATGGTGGGTGATAAAATTTTACGCGTTAATAATATCATCTTAAAAGATTTTAAAAATTTGCAAACTATACTTGCTAATGGAAATGATTTTAACATTTTAATTCAAAGAAAAAGCTCCAAACTTCCTTTGCATAATTTTGATGATGGCTTAATCGGAAATATTAATGCAGGTGGAGATGGAAATTTTCAATTTTTTATTAGGCTTAGAAAGTGAAAGAACTCTTCATCAAGCATTTAAATGAAAATTTACCCTATATAAAAAGCTTTCATCCTTTTTTTAATGAAGCTTTACAAGCGATGTTAAAAGCCGGTGGAAAACACTTTCGCGCACAATTGCTTTTAGGCATTGTTGAATGCAAAGCCCCCCAACTCATTTCAAATGCTTTAGATGCAGCTTTAGCTTTAGAATTTATCCATACTTATTCTCTCATTCATGATGATTTACCTGCTATGGATAATGCTGATTTTAGACGAGGTGCTCCTACCCTACATAAAAGCTATGATGAAACTACAGCTATTTTAGCTGGAGATGCTTTAAATACCGAAGCTTTTTTATTACTAAGTAATTTAAATTTAAAAGAAAAGATTAAAATCAATTTAATCCGCACTTTAGCCTATAATGCGGGTATCAATGGAATGATTATAGGTCAGGCGATTGATTGTTATTTTGAAGATAAAAAACTCAATTTAGATGAACTTAAATTTTTACATATTCATAAAACCGCAAAACTCATAGCTGCATCTTTAAAAATGGGTTGTGAAATTTGCGAATTAGAAAAAAAAGAAAGTGAAAAAATTTATGATATTGGTTTAAAATTAGGTTTAATCTTTCAAATCAACGATGATATTATCGATACAACCATGAGTGAAGAGCAAAGTGGAAAACCTGCTAATCATGATACGCATAAAAATTCTTTTGTGAATTTATTAGGACTTCAAGAAGCCATAAATTGCAAAAATGATTTGATACAAAATTGCAAAAATGATTTGATCAATTTAGATGAAAAAATATCAAAAATGATCGAAAATCTTATGATACAATATTTATAAAGGTTAAGAATGGATACAAAATTTTTAAAAATTCAAGCAGATACTTTAAGATTTTTAAGCGCAGATATGATCCAAAGGGCAAATTCTGGTCACCCAGGTGCGCCTTTAGGTTTAGCTGATATCTTAAGTGTTTTAAGTTATCATTTAAAACATAATCCTAAAAATCCAAACTGGCTAAATCGCGATAGATTAGTTTTTTCAGGTGGTCATGCAAGTGCTTTAATCTATAGTTTTTTACATTTAAGTGGCTATGATTTAAGTTTGGATGATTTAAAAAATTTTAGACAACTTCATTCTAAAACCCCTGGTCATCCAGAGATCACAACAGCAGGCATTGAAATTGCAACAGGTCCCTTAGGACAAGGTGTGGCTAATGCTGTTGGATTTGCTATGGCTGCTAAAAAAGCTCAAAAAATGCTTGGAGAAGATCTAATCGATCATAAAATCTATTGTCTTTGTGGTGATGGAGACTTGCAAGAAGGAATTTCTTATGAAGCTTGTTCTTTGGCAGGACTTCATAAACTTGATAATTTAATACTTATTTATGATAGCAATAATATCTCTATAGAAGGAGATGTGGGCCTTGCATTTAATGAAGATGTTGCTTTGCGTTTTAAATCTCAAGGTTTTGAAGTTCAAGATATCGATGGACACAATTTTGAAGAAATTAATAAAGCTTTAGAAAAAGCAAAAAATTCTAAGCAACCAAGCCTTATTATCGCAAGAACAACCATTGCTAAAGGTGCTGGAAAACTTGAAGGAAGCCATAAAAGTCATGGTGCTCCTTTGGGCGAGGATATCATTAAAGAAGCTAAAGAAAAAATAGGTTTTGATAAAAATTTAACCTTTCAAATTCCACTAGAAGCAAAAATTCGTTTTGAAAGTGCCATAGAACTTGGAGACTTAGAAGAAGCAAAATGGAAAGAAAAACTTAAAAATTCTAACAAACAAGAACTTTTAGAAAAACTTTTAAAGCCTGATTTTAGCAATATACAATATCCTGATTTTAAAGGTAAAGATCTTGCTACAAGGGATAGTAATGGAGAAATTTTAAATATTTTAGCCAAAAATTTAGAAGGCTTTTTGGGTGGAAGTGCGGATTTAGGTCCTTCAAATAAAACAGAACTTCATGAAATGGGAGATTTTGTAGAAGGAAAAAATATCCATTTTGGCATAAGAGAACACGCAATGGCAGCTATTAATAATGGCTTTGCTAGATATGGTCTATTTTTACCTTTTTCAGCAACCTTTTTCATTTTTAGCGAATATTTAAAACCGGCTGCTAGAATTGCTGCTTTGATGAAGATAAAACACTTTTTTATTTTCACTCACGATAGTATCGGAGTTGGAGAAGATGGCCCTACTCATCAACCTATTGAACAATTAAGCACTTTTAGAGCTATGCCTGATTGCTTAACTTTTAGACCTGCGGATGGGGTTGAAAATGTCAAAGCTTGGAAAATAGCCTTAAATAAACAAATGCCAAGCGCTTTTGTACTTTCACGCCAAAAACTTAAAGCTCTAAGTGAGCCTGTTTTTGGAGATGTTGAAAATGGAGCTTATTTGCTTAAAGAAGATGAAAATCCTAAATTCACTTTACTCTCTAGCGGTAGTGAAGTTTCGCTTTGCTTAGATGTTGCTAATGAACTTGCGAAACAAAACATTACTTGTAACGTTGTTTCGATGCCTTGTTTTGAACTCTTTAATCAGCAAGAAAATGACTATAAAAAAAGAATTTTACAAGGTGAAGTTATAGGGGTTGAAGCAGCAAGTTCTCATGAGCTTTATAAATTTTGTCACAGAGTTTATGGAATAGAAAGTTTTGGAGAAAGCGGAAAAGATAAAGATGTATTTGAGCATTTTGGTTTTAGCGTTTCTAAGCTTTTAAATTTTATTCTTAATAAATAAAATGACTGCGAATTTCAAATTTCAAAAAGACAAAATATTGATTTTTGGAATTTGGAATAAAACAAGCATTTCAAGATTAAAAACTCACGATTTTTTATCTCAAATTTCAATCACGCAATGTATTTTTGATTTTAGTAACCTAGAAGAAATTGATATGGCTGGAGTAAGATTTTTTCTTGCTTTAGAATTTGATCTTAAAAAAAATAATATTTCTATATTAAAACAGGGGTTAAATTCTCGTTTTGAAAAATTATTTGAACTTTGTGAAAAAAATTATCAAAGAATAGAAAGCGATTTTAAACAAAACTCATTTGATTTTAAAAAAATATTTATATCCTTAGGGATACTTAGCATTAATTTTCTTATAATTTTAAAAGATTTTATCCATTTTATAGGTGCTTTTTTTATCTCCCTTGTATTGTCTTTTAAAAATCCTAAAAATTTCCGCTTTGTATCTTTTTTATATCATATAGAAAACTCAGCATTTAATGCCTTGCCTATTGTTATTTTAACTGCAATGCTAATTGGAATTGTTCTTGCTTATCAAGCGGCTTATCAATTAGTACAATTTGGGGCTAATATTTTTATTGTTGATCTAATAGGAATTTCAGCCACTAGAGAACTTGCTCCTTTAATCACAGCTATTATAATAGCCGGAAGAAGTGCGAGTTCTTATACTGCTCAAATTGGAGTGATGAAAATAACAGATGAAATTGCTGCAATGAATACAATGGGCTTTAGATCTTTTGATTTTATCATTATTCCCCGCGTTATGGCCTTGATCATTTCCATGCCCTTAATAGTCGCTCTAAGCGATGCTATAAGTATTTTAGGTGGAATGTTAGTAGCAAAAATAAACCTTGATATTTCTTTTTCAGAATTTATAAGACGTTTTAAAGAAGCAGTGGAATTAAAGCATATCATCATAGGTCTTGCAAAAGCTCCAATGTTTGGTTTTTTAATTGGTGCGATTGCTTGTTTTAATGGCTTTAAGGTAAAAAATACCACACAAAGCATAGGAATTTATACTACAAAAAGTGTTGTGAGTACTATTTTTTGGGTGATAGCATTTGATGCTTTATTTTCGATTATTTTAACTATGGCTGGAATTTGATGGTTATTAAAGCACGCAATATCACGACCAAATTTGATCAAAAAATAATCCACAATAAAATCAATTTTGAAGTTAAAGAAAATGAAATTTTTGGTATTTTAGGTGGAAGCGGGAGTGGCAAATCCGTTTTACTCAAACAAATGTTACTTTTAGAACACTTTGATGAAGGAGAGTATGAAATTTTAGGCTTTAAACTTAAAAATATCAGTGAAAAAAATGCTTTAAATTTACAAAAACAATGGGGAGTGGTTTTTCAATTTGCTGCTCTTTTTAGTTTTTTAAATGTTTATGAAAATATAGCTATTCCTTTAAAAGAATACACTCAATTGGATGAAAATTCTATCAAAGAATTAGTTCTTATGAAACTTAAAATGGTTGGATTAAATGAAAGTGTTTTAAGGCAATTTCCAAGCCAATTAAGCGGAGGAATGCAAAAAAGAGTGGCTATTGCAAGAGCTTTAGCCTTAGATAGCAAATTGCTTTTTCTTGATGAACCTACTTCGGGTTTAGATCCACATAGTAGCCGAGAATTTGATGAACTCATTTTAGAATTACAACAAATTTTTAATCTTAGCATTGTGCTAGTAACTCATGATAAAGACAGTATGAAAACCTTGCTTGATCGTTTTATCATTTTAGAAAACACTCAAGTGGGTTTTTATGGGACCTATGAAGATCTTAAAATACAAAATGAAAAACTTTTTAAAAAATTTATGGAGTAAAAGTGGAAAATAGAGTCAATTATTTTTTTGTAGGAATTTTTATATTTGGATTGTTTTTTGCTAGTTTAGCATTTATACTTTGGCTTGGCGGATACTCCAAAAAAGAAAGTTTTAAATACTATGAAATTTATACTCAAGAATCCGTAGCAGGACTTGGTATCAAAGCACCTGTAAGACTTTTAGGGGTAGAGGTGGGAAGTGTAGAAAAAATCAGCATAGAAGAAAGAGATAGCTTAGGGGTTAAAATTCTAATTAAAGTAAAGAAAAATACTCCTATAAAACAAGATACATATGCAACCTTGCAACTTCAAGGAATTACAGGACTTAAATTCATACAACTTCAAGGAGGAAGTAAAGAAAGTCCCGAACTTACTAGCCACAATAAAAATAAACCTCCAATTATTCAATTTAAAGAAAGCTTTTTAGCTGCTATAGACAAACAAAGTGAACACATTTTTTCTTTGGTTAAAACTGCTGATTTAAAAACTAAAGAGCTTTTGAGTGAGCAAAATTTAAAAAATTTAGAACTTATTTTAAATAATTTAGCCCAAATAAGTTCTCATTTAAATGAAAATTCACAAAAAATGAGCCAAAATATTACAAATGCGAGTTTCAAGCTAGGGCAAATGGCAGATAATATAAGTCTTGCTGCTAAAAATTTTAATGAAATTTTAAAAAGCGTCAAAGAAGGAGTGATTGCTTTAAATTCCTTCGCCAAAAAAGCCAATTCAAAAATAGATTCTTATGATGATTTAAAGCAAAATATTGAACAAAATTTAGAACTTTTAAACAAAGTATTATTAGAAAGCGATCTTTTGATAAAAAATTTACAAAGAAGCCCTTCTGATATTTTATTTAAACAAGAAAAACCTCAACTAGGACCTGGAGAAAGATAATGAAAAAATATTTATATATATTTATTTTAAGTTTTATTTTTTATGGATGCTCTATAAATAATCAAGTTGATAAAACTCAAATGTTTATTTTAAAAAACGATGAAATTTCTTCTAATATCCCTTTTAAAAAAACAACTAAGATTTTAAAAATCAAAAGTGCCACTTTGCCTTTATATCTTAATTCAAAATCAATCATTTACACACAAAACAATATAAGCAATACCTATGCTTATCATTTTTGGGCGGATTTGCCTAGTAATTTTTATCGATCTTTTCTTTTATCAAAACTAGAAAAAACTAAAATATTTAAAGCTGTTATTTCCTCGCAAAGCTCATTAAATGCTGATTATATTCTTGAAAGCAGAATTGATTCTTTTGAACAAATTCTTAACTCAAAGCAAAATTATACACAAATTGCCGTAAGTGTTAATCTTATCGATGTTAAAGAAAATAAAATTATTGTTCATCGATTTTTTAATCATAAAGAAAATATTGAGCAAAATAATATTTCAAGCATTTATCAATCTTTTGAAAAAAATTTAAATTCTTTAACCACGGATATTGTTCTATGGATTAATTCTAATATTGATTAAAAGTAGGAACACTTTTTGCTTTTAAAAATTTAGCAATATTTTTTTGAAAGGCAAAAGATGAAAAATGAATTAGATATACTAAAAAAACATTTAGGGGAAGTTGAGGCTGTAGGAGAATTTAAAGCAAATCAAATTTGTTCACAAATAAACGATGCAAATGATTTTATTGGTGCCTTGCAAGTATTAGAACTTGCCCTTAAAAAAATTGAACAAAGTATCACTCAAAGACTCGAGGATCAAATTGATGATTTACAAAAACGCACTTTAGATGCAACCACTTCACAACTTATCCAAAATTGTTCTTTCATGGGAACTGCACTTTTTGGAAATATTTTTAATGTATATGTTGGCAAAAAACTTTTTGAATTTGAAATTTCAAATCCTCTTTTAATCTTAGAAAAAGCTGGATATGAAGGTGTTTTAGCTTATATTCAAGATAAAAGAGATGAAATAAAAAATATTTTAGCTGATCTTGCTAATGCAATCATCATGGGTCAAAGCATAGATAATGCTGGAATGTATGACTCAAGCATGGATTTTAAAAATCTTTTTAGATAATTTATAAAGCAGAAAGGATATCTGCTCTTCCATTAACAATTGCAACGCAATGCTCATAATGGGCAGTGTTTAACTCATCGGCACTGCCCGCATCCCATTTTCCATTAAAATGCTTTGGAGTTCCATCTTTTTGGCATATCATAGGCTCTATACAAAAAACCATTCCATTTTTTATCTTAGGCCCACTTTTAGCATTAGCCCCTTTTTCTAAATAATTTAAAATTTCAGGCTCCCCATGAGGTTTGCGCCCTATTCCATGTCCGCAATATCCACGCAACGGAACAAAACCTCTTGAAGTAATAAATTCACCCAATGCAGCCGAAAGCTCCTTAAAACGCATTCCATCTTTAATAATATCAATTGCATAATACAAAGCATCTTTAGCACAAGCGATCAAAGCTTCATCCTTAGAAGAAATTTTACCAATAGCAATAGTCCTAGCAGCATCGCCATAATACCCATCAAGCATTGTGCCGACATCTATACCCAAAATATCGCCTTCTTTGAGAATTTTATCATCGGGAATTCCATGGATGCAAACTTGATTTAAAGAAGTGCAAATTGCACCTGGAAAGCCATAAAGTCCCTTAAAAGAAGGTTTGGCACCTAAGCTTAATATATACTCTTCTGCCATTTGATCAATTTGTTTTAAACTCATTCCAATTTTTATTTCTTTTTCTAGAAAATCCAAAGTTTTTGCGACGATTTGATTTGCATTTCTAAGTTTTTCTATTTCTGCCGGTTTTTTTAATTCTATCATGATTTATCCTTATAAATTTAACCAAATTTTAGCAGTATTTTTTAAAGATTGTACATCACTTGAAGCATAAAAATGCAATAGTGCTTTATCTTTTTTATAAATTAATTTTTCTTTTTCTTTCAAAAAATCAACTATAGCATCACCTGAATGGATTAATTTTGTATTTTGACCAAAATAATCACTCAAAGATTTCATTAAAAAAGGAAAATGGGTACAAGCTAAAATTAAAGCATCTGGAGTTTGAACTTTTTCAAAATAATATTTCATAGCACTTTGTAAAAATTCCCCCTCAAAAATACCCTCTTCAACCATAGGGACAAAAAGCCCAGTTGCTAAGGCTTTTATTTGAGTGAAACCTTGCTCGCTTAAACGTTTTTGATATTCTTGTGATTGAATAGTTGCTTTAGTAGCGATCACTAAAATTTTTTCATCTTTACGCTTTAATGCTTTTTTTGTAGCCTCCACTCCAGCGTCTATTACTCCATATATTGGGATATTAGCATTTTGTCGCAATATATCTAAGGCATAAGCACTTGCAGTATTACAAGCAATAATAAGCATATCAATTTGAAATTTTTTAAAAAAATCTAAAGCCTCTAAACAAAATTTGATAATCGTATCTTTATCTTTTACTCCATAAGGAACTCTTGCGGTATCCCCATAATAAATTATTTCATCAAAAAAATTCGCTTCATAAAGAGATTTTAAGACGCTAAGTCCTCCTACACCACTATCAAAAACTCCAATTTTCATCTTATATATCTTCTAGCGCCTATATAACGTGATTTCCAATAAGAATTACTCAAGTTAGCTTCTCTAGCTCCACCCCTAGAAGAAAGATGGATGAAATTGCCTTTGCTTGTATAAATTCCTACATGCATGCCATTTGGCCCTCTACCCGTTCTAAAAAAAACTAAATCTCCAGCTTTTAAATGAGACTTAGAAACCCTTATGCCTGAATTTAATTGAGTGACAGTTGTTCTTGGGATTTTTGCATTAAACTCCAATAAAGCTTTTTGCGTAAATGCTGAACAATCAGCACCTCTTTTAGTATTGCCCCCTAAAACATAAGGAGTTTTTCTCCATTCATAGGCAATAGATTTTAATTTAGATTCTACATTAGAATAATGGTGATTTGGTTTTCCCATAAAAGCAAAATTAGGATAAAAACTACAACCTGTGATAAAAAATAAAGCTAAAAAAATAAAAAAAAGTTGTTTCATTCATTTCTCCTTTTTTTAAGCACGATTTGCAAAAAATCTAAGATAAATAAAGCCCCAAATTCCAGAACAAAATGAAGCAATCAAAATAGCAAGATTATCTGCATAATGAAATATATCGCTTACCTCATAAGCCAAACCATCAATAAATAAACTCATGGTAAAACCTATGCCTGTTAAAATACAAACTCCATAAAGTTGTTTTAAATTTGATCCTTGAGGCAAATGAGCTAATTTAAATTTTATAGCAAAATAAGAAAAGACAAAAACTCCTAATTGCTTTCCTATAAAAAGTCCAAAAAATATCCCTATACTCACTCCAGAAAACATAGCTTTTAAATCTATGTTTGACAAATTCACTCCCGCATTTGCAAAAGCAAATAAAGGCAAAATAACAAAATTGAGCCAAAATTTTAAACTTTCATAAATATCTTCTAAAAAAGGTTTGCCTTCTTTAGTAACCATAGGGATAAAAAAAGCTGTAATGATTCCTGCTAAAGTAGCATGCACTCCACTTTTTAAAACACTGATCCAAAGAATTAACGAACAAATAAAATAAAAAGATTTTCGCGTAATACCAAAAACATTAAGCATAAGCATTATAAAAATAACAATTGTAGCAATGATAAAAGCAAAAATAGAAAGTTTGGTGGTATAAAAAATTGCGATAATTAAAATAGCCCCAACATCATCGAAAATCGCTAAAGAAAGTAAAAAAATTTTCAAACTCGATGGAATATATTTTCCGCACATCATCAATATCGCTAAAGCAAAAGCGGTATCTGTAGCTGTTGGGATAGCCCAACCTTTAAGGGTATATATATCGCCTAAATTAACCAAAGTAAAAAATAAAGCAGGGATTAATATACCTCCTAAAGCCGCTATAAAAGGCAATACTATATTTTTAGGATTTTTAAAATCTCCATGTAAAAATTCTTTTTTAAGCTCAAGACCTATTGCAAAGAAAAAAATCGAAATGAGTCCATCATTTACCCAAAGCAAAAAAGGCTTATTAAGTTCAAATTCGCCAACACTAAATCCCACTTTTAAATTAAGAAGACTACGATAATGTTCGCTAAAAAATCCATTTTGGATCAATAAAGCAAGTAAAGTAGAAACAATAAGTAAAATTCCGCCAAAAGCTTCACTTAAAATGAGAGTTTTTAATTTTTGGAAAACACCATTCATTTGATTATCTTAAGATATATAAAGCCGATTAAGGCACTGATGAAACTCGCTAATAAAATAGCTAATTTATCAGCATGTTCAAAAATATCACTATTTTTATACGCTAAACCATCGATAAATAAACTCATAGTAAAGCCTATGCCTGTTAAAATACAAACTCCATAGAATTTGGAATATTTTATATTTTCAGGAAGTTTTGCAAGTTTTAATTTGATAGCAAGATAACAAAAAGAAAAAACCCCTAATTGTTTTCCCAAAAATAAACCTAGCATAATTCCGAGACTTACAGGTGAAACTAAAACACTCGCATCCATATCTTTAATATCAACCCCTGCGTTTGCAAAAGCAAATAAAGGCAAAATAAAATAAATCACCCAAGGATTTAAATCCTTTAAAACTGCATGCAAATAAGGTTTTTTATCAGGTGTATCTAAAGGTATAAATAAAGCTATGATCACTCCTGCTAAAGTAGCATGCACTCCACTTTTAAGCATCGCTACCCATAAAATCACTCCGATTAAAACATATAAGGATAGGTGTGTAAAATGAAGATAATTTAGCACAAACAAGACCAAAATACATAAAAAACAAATCACAATAGCCAAAAATGAGAGTTGATCCGTATAAAATAATGCGATAATAATAATCGCGCCCAAATCATCAAAGATAGCCAAAGAAAGTAAAAACAACTTTAAGCTCGATGGAATTTTATTTCCTAAAAGCATTAAAATTCCCACTGCAAATGCTATATCTGTAGCTGTTGGAATAGCCCAACCTTGCATAGCAAAATCATGGGAATGATTGATTAAAGTAAAAATCAAAGCGGGGAAAATCATCCCCCCTAAAGCTCCAAATAAAGGCAAAGAAACTGATTTTATATTTTTAAGCTGTCCGCGTAAAATTTCATATTTTAACTCAAGACCAATACAAAGAAAAAATATAGCAATCAATCCATCATTGATCCAAAGTTCTAAAGACTTTGCAATTTTAAAATTCTCAAAACCTATCGTTAAATTTGCGTGAAAAATTTCTGCATAATAAAAACCAAGAGAAGAATTTTTAAACAATAAAGCTAAAAGAGTAAAAAATATAAGCAAAATTCCAGGAAAAGTTTCACTTAAAATTATTTTTTTAATTATATGCATTTATAACCCATCCTAGAACTAAAAATTATTTTTGTATGATTATAACTAAAAAATACTAAAGAAATAATTATTTTCAAATAATTTATTAGGATACAAATTGCATCCTAATTGATTAGATATTAAGCATAAATATCTAAACCACTAGAGCTAGAAGCTTGTGGAGCGGAGGCTTCAGAGACATTCTCCATACCTTCAATAAGCTTACTCATTAATGTTTCATTTGTATCCATAGATTTTTTTAATACTGAGGTATTAACCGCTGTTAATAAGTTTGCATTATTCATGGTTGCATCTGAAATCATAACATCCTCCTTATTTTGATGTAGTCTTATAAAAGACGTTTAAATAATATCGGAAATATTTTTTAAAAATTAATACCTAAATTTTTTAAATATTTTAAAATTTACAATAAAACCTTGTATTTAAATTATTTTTTAGTCTTATTTAAGATTGTTGGTATTATACTTCTATATTGATAATAAATATTATTTTTATAAATACATGATTTTGGAGCAAATCACAATGAAAATTTTTAAAATAATGCTTTTTTATTTTTTATTTTTTTCTACAACAGCTGTTTTTGCTAAGGTTGATGATTATATAGTTGAAACAAATATTATTAAAAATATCCTTAGTCAAAGTTTGGATGTATATAAAAAAGGCGATAATGGACAAGCAAAAAAATTAAGCGAAGATGCTTATTTTCAACATTTTGAAAATATGGAAGGTCCTATAGGTAGAAATATAGGTCGAAAAGCTATCACTATGGAGCGTAAATTCATTAATTTGCGTCGTATGTATAAGGAAAAAGCTCCTTTAGATCAAATCAACGCACTCATTGAAAGCCTTTATTATGACTTAGATGAAGTGGCTCCTATTTTACAAAATGGATATAGGTTAAAAGCAGAAGCTAGTCAAACCAATTATGATAAAGCAGCGGCTGAAAAATCAAGTTTAGAGGCTAATGCTAAAAGAGAAGCTGATGCTGAAGCTTTAATTGCCCAAATTACAGGTGTTAAACCCAGCTCAAACAATAATTCTAATATCCAAACTAGCTCATCAAATTTAAAAACCAATGATATCAATTCCGATCTTCAAGCGGCAGCCTCTATGGACACAAGATTGCAATTTATTCTTGATAATATTTCGACCAAATTTACCCTTGCTGCAAATGCTTTTAAAAATGGAAATTATGATGAGAGTAAAAATTTATTAAATGATGCTTTATTTAATGATTATCGTAATACAAAAGTTGAAATTCTAATCAATAAATTTACCAAAGCTGGAAATGATCAAAAATTCCAACAAGCTTTAAGAACCTTGATACGTGAAATTGATGATAAAAAACTTGATGAAAAAAAATTAAGAGATGGTTTAGATGATATAGAACAACAGCTTTTTGATACATTTTTACAAATTCCAAATTCAGAACTTTCAAAATTAAGACTAAAAGGTTTTAACGATGAAAATCAAGGAAAAGATTACGCTAAAGTCGGAGATGATATCAAACTTGCCTTAAATGAAATTTTAAATAATTACGATGGTTTTAATATTTCAGCTATCAATGATTTACAAAATACCTATTTAGATATTTTTGAAGCCAGTGGAATGGAAAATAAAATAGGTGCTGTTGATAGCAATTTGAAATTAAAAATCGAAAGTTTATTTTCTCAAAGTGTTGCATTAATCAAAAATAGTGCCGATAAAAAAGAGCTTAAAGCTACTTTTGATGAATTAGAAAAATTCATCCAACAAGGTATAGATAAAATTCAAGATTCTACGCCTTATTCTCTTTTTATATGGGCTTTAGGAATTATCATACGCGAAGGTTTAGAAGCTTTAATTATCGTTGTTGCAATCGTATCTTATCTTGTTCAAAGTGGCAATAAAAATCGCCTCAATATAGCCTATAGCGCACTTTTTACCGGAATCATACTCAGCTTTATTACAGCTTTTGCTGTCTCTTGGCTTTTTAAAGAAAATGCGGGGCAAAGTAGAGAACTTATAGAAGGCATTACTATGCTTATAGCTGTTCTTTTATTATTTTATGTTGGATTTTGGTTGCTTTCAAACGCACAAAATAAAAAATGGGCTAGTTTTATCAAGCAAGGTGCAATTGATGCTATTTCAAACAATAGCGCAAAAACACTTTGGATTACCGTTTTTCTAGCTGTTTATAGAGAAGGTGCGGAAACGGTTCTTTTTTATCAAGCTTTGCTTTTTGATGCAAAAACCAGTACGGATTTAAGTGCTATATTTGGGGGACTTGGACTTGGAATTTTAATTTTAATTGTTTTATATTTTCTTTTAAAAGCAGGAGCTATTCGCATCCCTGTTAAGCAATTTTTTTATATCACCTCTTATATAATCTTTTATATGGTATTTGTTTTTACAGGCAAGGGCATAGCAGAGCTTATAGAAGGAAAAATCATCCTTCCTAGTTTAGTTCCTATGAATTTTGAACCTATATTATGGCTTGGAATTTATCCTTATTATGAAACTTTAATTCCTCAATTTATAGTATTAATTTTATTGATTATTGGTATTTTAATCACAAAACAAATTTCAAAAAAAGGAGTAAAATGAAAAAAATTTTATCAAGCGTTGCTATAGCAGCGATTGCAAGTATCAATCTTTTTGCAGGTGAAGTGCCAATTGGCGATCCAAAAGAATTAAATGGGATGGAAATAGCCGCTGTTTATCTTCAACCAATCGAAATGGAACCAAGAGGAATTGATCTTGCAGCATCTTTAGCAGATATTCACTTAGAAGCAGATATTCACGCAACTAAAAATAATCCTAATGGCTTTCCTGAAGGATTTTGGATGCCTTATCTAACCATAGCTTATGAACTTAAAAATACGGATACTGGAGCCATTAAACGCGGAACTTTAATGCCTATGGTTGCGGATGATGGTCCTCATTATGGTGCTAATATCGCTATGGAAAAAGACAAAAAAGGTGGTTTTGGAGTGGGTAATTATGAACTTACTTTTTATATTTCAAATCCTGAAAAACAAGGATTTGGACGCCATGTTGATGAAGAAACTGGCGTAGGTAAATGGTTTGAACCTTTTAAAGTTGATTACAAATTTAAATACACAGGCACACCTAAATAATTCCCAAATTTTTAGAAATTCTTAATAATAGAATTTCTAAAAATACTTCTTATTCTTTAAAAAATAAAATCTTGATTAATTTTAATATCTTAAAAATCTTTATACAAAAATTTATTTATTTTTTACACTTGTTAAAGTTTTTTATGTAATAATAACTCTTATCAATATAAAAAAGTGAAAGATTATGAGCATATATTTTGTCAATTTTATTTCCAATATTTTGCCCTTAAGCGTTTTAATAGCTTTTATAAATCCTGACAAAAAATACATTACAAAAAGCTTTATAGCGGTTTTTTTAGGGTTTTTATTTGGGTATTTTGCATTTTTTATATCCGCACAATTTTTAAAAACTGATAATTTGATATTTAATCTCAATTTTATTTTTATAGCTTCTTTACTTGCAAGTTTTATATTTTATTTTTGGGAAAAAGTTAAAGTTTTAAACTTAGTTTTATCGACCGTTTTAAGTTTTTGCATAGCTTTAAATTATTATTACATCAATCAAGATTTGCCTATATTTAGCAATTCTTTATTGGATAGTCAAACAATTACATCTTTAGGTTTTATATTCTTAGCTTTCATTATTTGTATTTTAATCTTTTTCTTTTTAAGATGGCAAAAAACAATCAATAAAAAAGCAAGTTTTGTTGTCTTTTGTATCGTTATCTTTATAGAAATGGATCGTGCTTTAGCTAACATCTTACTCACTTTGATGAGAAATTCAATTATTGATACTGAAACTTTTTTAATTAGCTTTGTTGGAAAAAGCAATTATTTTGGTACTTTTAAAATTTATCTTTATATCATTTTAATCCTTATTCTTGCTTTTTTAAGTTTAAAAATTCGCCAAAACAATATCAATAAGCATACGATTTTAGATATTAAGTATCGCAAAGATAAGGCAAAAAATCATCTAATCAATTCTTATTTTTCAAGCGTTTTTATAAGCTGTATAGTTAGTTTTTGTATTGTTTTGTATTTTTTTATGATCAGTTCTAAACCTTTGGTTATAGATGAACCTAAAGAAATTTTACCTAACGCTGAGGGTAAATTTATCTTTGATGTGGCTCTTTTAAGGGATAATAAACTTCATAGGTTTGCCTATGTAACAGCTGAAGGTAAGGTTGTGAGATTTTTTCTAATCAATAAAAGAGAAGATAGAGACTCTCCTGTTGCTGTTTTTGATGCTTGTATGATTTGCGGAGATATGGGGTATATTAAAAAAGATGGGGAATTAATCTGCATTTCTTGCAATGTCCGTATTTTTCTACCAAGCGTAGGTAAATCAGGTGGTTGCAATCCTATTCCTTTAAAATATACCTATGATGGTAAAAATATTATTATTGATGTAAAAGATGTCATTGCCGGATCTAATTATTTTAATCAAATCAAAGAAATTCAAGTTAGCGATCCTGTTTCAAAAGATAAACTGATTAACATAAAAGCACCTTTTTCTTATAGTTATAAAGGAATTACTTATTATTTTATCAATGAAAAAAACTATGAAGAATTTAAAAAAGATCCTTTAAAATTTATTGGGGATACAGAAGCTAAGTTTTTAATCCAAAGGAGAAGCGATGTTAGCTAAAATAATCCTTAGTTCTATTTTTAAAAATAAAATTCAAAAATTCTTAGCCTTTCTTACTTGTTTTTTAGCCACTCTTTTGCTTTGCATCATGCTAAATATTACTTTAAGTATAGGCAATGAAGTCACAGAACAATTAAAAAGTTATGGATCAAATATACTGGTTTTACCTAAAGGTTCTAACTTAAACATTGAAATAGGCAATGAAATTTATAAACCCTTAAAAAATAAAAACTATCTTGAAGAGAAAAATTTATATATGATTAAAGATATTTATTGGCGCAATAACATCACTGCCCTAGCCCCATTTTTAGATGGTAAAATCACTGTTAAAAATGATGATAAGGCTATAAAAACTCTATTGTATGGGACTTATTTTAGTAAAGCAATTAAAATAAAAGACGATGATGATTTTGTAACAGGAATTCAAACCCTTTATCCTTATCTTAAAGTAGAAGGAAGCTGGGCAAAAGATGATAGCAATGAAATCATGCTCGGTGAAGATTTGGCTAAAAATTCCAAACTAAAGATAGGACAAAATATAACACTCCTTGGAGAAAATAATATTTCAAAAGAAGTTAAGATTGTAGGAATTTTATTGCATACAAATCCTAAAATGTCAAATAAAATCATCGCTCCTTTACATCTTGCTCAAGAATTACTTAATAAACAAGGGCTTTATTCAAGTGCTGAAGTTAGAGCTTTTACTATACCTGAATCCTCACTTTCTGAAAAAGTACGCCGCTTAGGAGAAGAAAAACTCGATCAAGTTGAATACGATAAATGGTATTGTTCTGCTTATGTAGGTTCTATTGCTAGTCAAATCAAAGATGGACTTCCAGGATCTGATGTAAAAGTGCTAAATGCTATAAGCGATGCTCAAAATTTAATCGTTAAAAAAATTCAATCTCTAATGTCAATCACCTGCATTATTTGCATTATTATTTCAAGCATAGCTATTTCAAGCCTTATAAATTCAGAAATTCATCGCAGAAAAAAAGAAATAGGCCTTTTAAAAGTCCTTGGAGCTAATACTTTTCAAATTTATTTGATCTTTTCAAGCGAAAATTTAATTGTAGCTTTTATCGCTGCAATTTTTGGATTTGTATTTGGCATAGGAATTTCAGAAATCATCAGTCTTAATATTTTTGGTTATTTTATCAACATTGCTTTTATCGCTTTACCTTTGAGTCTTATTTTTGCTGGCTTAATAGCTATAATTGGCTGCTTAATCCCTATAAGAAATATTTCTAATCTTTCTCCAGTAGAGGTGCTTTATGGAAAATAGATTTTTTCTAAATGAACTTTTTAAAAGTCTTAGTTTTTCTTATCAAAGACTTTTTATCATCATTTTATCCATTTTCATAGGTGCCTTAACTTGTTCAGCATTTTTAAATATCTATTTTGACATAGATACAAAACTTTCTAAAGAACTCAAAGCTTACGGGGCAAATGTGATTATAAGCTCTAAAAATATGGATGAAAATTTTATCTCTAACGCTAAATATGAGGAAATCAAACAGAAATTAAAAGCTAGGGCTTTAACTCCATTTTTATACGAATTTTTAAATTTAGGTAGCACAAGTGCGGTTGTTTTGGGAACAGATTTTAAGGCCTTAAGACTGACTAAACCTTTTTTAGAGATAAAAGATGGAAGCTTTTCTTTAAGAGATTTTAGTGATAATTCTGTTTTTTTAGGTATTAATCTAGCTAAACAATTAGATCTTAAAGTAGGAAATGAGCTGCAAATTTATAATCCAAACAATGGAAAAAGTGTTAAATTAACCATAAAAGCTATATTTTCAAGCAATGATGAATTCGATGGTATAGCCTTAGCGTCTTTAAATGTGATTCAAAATTTAAGCGATACTCAAGGTATTAATTATGCTAATGCTATAGTCGATGGTGATTTTCAAAGCGTTTGGAATAAAACTCAAGCTATTAGCGATCATACTATTAACGCTAAACCTATATCATCGGTATCTTTAAGTGAAAATTTGGTTCTTGAAAAAATAAAAACCTTAATGTTTTTAATCGTCATTATTGTTTTAATCATAGTCACAACCAGTGTTAATACCACGCTAAGCTCTATCATATTTTCTAGAAAAAAAGAAATTGCTTTGCGTTTAGCTTTAGGAGCTAAAAAGAGAGAAATTTTTAAACTTTTTGCAAGTGAGTGTTTTATTGTGAGCTTAATAGCAAGCATTATAGGGGCATTTTGTGGAATATTTTTAGCCAATATTTTTGGTTATTTAATTTTTAATTCCAGCATTGACTTTAGATTTAAAGCGGTATTAATATCTATCATTATTTCTTTGGCTTTTGCTTTTTTTGCCGCTTTTTTACCTATAAAAAAGGCTTTAAAAATTAATATTTGTGATAATTTGAAAGGTGATTAAAATGAAAGAATTAATAAAAATAACAAATCTTAGCAAAAATTTTGGCAAAGTCAAGGCTTTAAATAATATTAATTTAAATGTTTATCAAGGAGAATGGCTTGCGATTATGGGGCCATCAGGAAGTGGTAAATCCACACTTTTAAATATTTTATCTCTAATGGACACCCCAAGCAGTGGTCAATACATCTTAGATGGGCAAAATTTAGAACAAATTCAAGAAGAGCAAAAAATACAATTACGCAGAGAGAAAATAGGACTTATATTTCAGCAATTTCATCTTATCCCTTATCTAAATGCTTTAGAAAATGTGATGCTTTCTCAATATTATCACTCTTGTATTGATGAAGAAGATGCAAAAATGATGCTTGAAAAAGTTGGTCTTTCACATCGTTTAAATCACCTTCCTAATCAACTAAGCGGAGGGGAGCAACAAAGAGTTTGTATCGCAAGATCTTTAATCAATAATCCTGAAATTTTACTTGCGGATGAACCCACAGGAAATTTAGATGAAGCCAATGAAGAAATCGTTCTTCAAACCCTAAAAAAACTCAAAAATGAAGGAAAAACTATTGTTTTAATCACGCACAATCCAGATTTAGCTAAATTTGCCGATAGAACCATATGCTTACACCATGGGGTTTTAAAATGAAATTTTTATGTATTTTTATTGCACTATTTTTACTCAATGCATGTTCTTTTGAAAATCATAAAAAAAGCACGAAAATAGGAGAAGTGGCTGCAGAAATTTCAGCTAAAAATCTTTTAGGAAATGAGATTAAATTAAACAATGATAAAAATCCTTTAAAAGTATTAGTTTTTTTTCAAAATGGTTGTTCTTCTTGCTTAAAGGAACTGCCTTATCTAGATGAATTTGCGCAAAATTATCCAGATAAAATTAGCGTTTATGCTATCAATTCAGCCAATGATATACAAACCATACAATCTTTAGCAAAAAAATTTGATTTTAAAAAGGTTAAAATTTTAAAAGATGATCTTAAAATAACGCAAGATAGATATGCCATATTTGCAACGCCAACAACTATAATCATTAAAAATGGAATTATAAAAGATAGAATTTTAGGAGAAACACCTTGGGAAAATTTAAAGTCCAAGCTTATTTCATTGCTTTAATCACAGCTTTATTTTTTATAGCTTGCAGTGATGGAGAAAATTTTAAAAGCTTAGATCATAAAAATTATAATTTTTCCTACAATGGTTTTGAGAAAACATTAAAGCTTAATCAAAAGGATGAAAATTTTGCTTTGGTGTTTTTTACCAAAGATTGCGAAGTATGCAAAGAACAAATCAAAATCTTACAACAATTAATCCAAAATTATAATTTTAATGTTTTTGTAATTTTAGGAGATGCAAAAAATTTAGATGATGCAAAAAATTGGGCAAAAGAAAAAGGCTTAACTCAATTAACTTTATTCTATGAAAAAAATGCAGCCAAATATCTTTCAGATTCCATAGGCGGTATTTATGGAGTTCCTGTAATTAGTTTTTTTGAGTCAGGAAAAATGAATAAAAAATTTATAGGATTGACACCTTATCATATACTTGAAAATGAAATTAAAAGGATAAAAAATTAATCTTATCCTTTTAAATAATTAAAGTTTTTGATCTCCTAAAAAATAACCATAAATTTCATAACTTCCATCTTTTTTCATTAAGATGACGGGATATTTTTCATTGTAGCCTTGTTCCATTCCAGGGCTTCCTTGTGGCATTCCAGGAGCTGAAATTCCTATAACGTCTTTTGGTTTATTTTCAAGGAGCCAAGCTACAGCGCTTTCAGGAACATGTCCTTCAACGACATAGCCTTCAATAATCCCTGTATGGCAGCTTTGATATTCATTTTTGATTCCATATTGATCTTTAATTTTTAGAAAATCATCTGTTTTATGCACATTTACACTATAGCCTTTTTTCTTCATATAAGCCGTCCAATAATCACAACACATGCAAGTAGGACTTTCATAAATTTCTAAATTTTTAGCTTGTAAAATACAAGCACTTGCAACTACAACAAAAGCTGAAATTACTTTTTTCATTTTCTACTCCCTAAATTTCATTATTTTAACTATGCAACCTGAATTAACAATATATCAAATTTTACTTTTAAACAAAGTAAATCTTTTTGTGCAAAATTAATTTTTTTTATTTAATTGACTTAATCGATATTGGCTATAAGCAGTAAAAATAACTCCAATAACCAACCAACAAATCCCACTCCAAATAAGTCTTGACTCTTTTCCGAGCAATAATATAAAAAATGCCCCGATAAAATGCACCAAAGCTACAACTAAAAACAATATGCCTGCTAAACGTTGCTTTTTAAGTTTTTTCAGTTTTTCATCTTTTTCCATGTTTTTCCCTTAACTTTTTAATCTCTTCTAAAAGCATAAATTTAAGCTCCTTAAGCCCTGTTTTTTCAAGACTTGAAACCTCAATTAAAAAACTTTGCGGATCTTCTGTACTTTTTAAATAATCTTTTAAATTTACTATATTCTCTGCAATCGCTTCTGCAAAATCAACACCTAAATTCACACTATCACTTTTTGAAATCATAATACCAAATTCACGCTTAAAGAGCTCTTTGGAAAATTTTTCGAGCTCATTTCTTAGCACTATAAATTGCTCTTTTAAAGACATTTCTCTTAAAGGATCCAATACAAAAAGTAAAAAAGATGTTCTTTCTATATGCTTTAAAAAAGCAAGTCCTAAACCTTTACCTCCACTTGCACCCTCGATAATACCAGGAATATCTGCCATCACAAAAGAATTATACTCATCCACATCAACAAGACCAAGTTTTGGCGTCAATGTGGTAAATTCATAATTCGCAATTTCAGGTTTTGCGTTTGAAACTACACTAATAAGAGTCGATTTTCCCACATTTGGAAAGCCCACAAGCCCCACATCAGCGATCAATTTAAGTTCAAGTCTTACTAAACGACTCTCTCCTTTTATACCAGGTTGTGCATAGTCTGGACGTTGATTGGTTGCATGTTTAAAATGAGTATTTCCAAGCCCTCCTTTGCCACCTTTTAAAAATACTTCTCTTTGCCCTTCTTTAGTTAAATCAAGTAAAATTTCATTGCTTTGTGCATCAATAACTTGAGTGCCCTCTGGAACAATGAGTTCTAAATTTTCACCTTTTTTTCCATTTTTATTACGCCCCATACCCGCTGCACCATTTTGCGCACGAAGTTCCTTTTTTCCTTTAAAATTAACAAGGGTATGAGTATTGTTATCACATATAAAAATAATATCTCCGCCATTTCCGCCATCGCCACCATCAGGACCACCCAATGGAACGTGCTTTTCACGACGAAAACTTACAGCACCTTTGCCTCCATCGCCTGAAGCTAAAGTAATCTTAACGCTATCTATAAACATAAAAAAACCTTAAAAAATTTAAAAAGAAGTATATCAAAAGAAAATAAAATTCAAAATAATTTTTACAATAGCTCAAAACTCTCATTAGCTTATTTTATATAAAAACTACTATAATTAAAAATTTTAACATCGTCAAAAATTGATATTTTAGATTAAATATTGATATTAAACTAAAGATTTTATAGTAAAAATTTGATTTTAAGTACTTTTTAAAATTTATAATCTTTAAAATTAACTTGTTTAAAAAAATATCTAAGTTTTTAAATTTTGGATAAAAATTTAAGATTTTTCTAGGCAGAAGCCTAGAAATTAAGCAGGATAAACAGAAACTTTTTTTCTATCTTTATCTTTTCTTTCAAATTTAACAAAACCATCAATTAAAGCAAAGATAGTATGATCTTTTCCCATACCTACATTATTACCTGCATGTGTTGCAGTTCCTCTTTGGCGAATGATGATATTTCCAGCTCTAACAAATTCGCCACCAAATTTTTTAACACCTAAACGACGACCAATAGAATCGCGATTATTTTGAGTTGAACCTTGACCTTTCTTGTGTGCCATTCTTTACTCCTTAAGCTTTAATATCTTTAACTATAACGCGAGTAAATTGTCTTCTAAAACCTCGTTTAAGTTTAGAATCTTTTCTGCGTCTTTTTTTATAAATTACAACTTTCCTATCTTTTCCGTGATTGATCACTTCTAAAACAACTTTTGCACCTGCTACGAAAGGCGCACCTACCTTAATATCTTTATCGCAAATTGCAAGTACTTCATTCACTTCGATAATAGCTTTGCTTTCAGCTTCAAAGTGATCTAGCTTTAACTCATCATTAACGCTAACTTTATACTGCTTTCCGCTGTGTTTCATAATAGCATACATTGCTTTTCCTTATAATTTGGTAAGTACCATAAAGCACCAATTAGGATTTAAAAGCTTTAATGGTTTAGAAAAACTTTAATTTTATAAAATTTTTCTTTAATATTTAATGAATTTAAAAGTTTGCAAATTAAAAAATCAAAGCGAAACTAAAATCCAAGATCAACCCCACCACCTTCATGAAGCTTATAGGTAGAATCTTTGCCTTTGTCTTGCTTATTTTCCTCTGATGCATTAGCGTTAAAAAGAGAATTTTGTATATATTTTTGCACCATTAAAGCAGTATTTTCCCAAAATTTTTGTTCTTTTTGAGCATCATAAGTAAGTATTAAATTCGTACTTAGAGTTTTTGACAATACTATCTCTCTTGTGGGATAAAATATAAGTTTGAAAGAGATATTTATCTTTAATTTTTTATCATTTTGATAAGTAATATAGCTATTTTGTTTAGATGTATCTAAAATTTTATACTCTAAAATATAATCCGTACCTAAAACATTCCCTAGCTTAGAGCTTTCATCACTAGAACCTTGAGCACTTTCGATAAGTTTATCTTCGCTTTTAAAATCATTTTTTCTTTCTAAAAGAGTAAAATAAGCATCGTTAGAAAAAATATCATTTAAAGCTTGAGTTAAATTTTCTCCCGATTTTCCATAATTTTCATCAAAAAGTATTAATTTTGGTTTTTGATCATTTTGGTAAAGATATTTATAAGCTAAGATTTTAACCTTCCAATTTGTGCCATTATTTTCAGCAGAAGTGATCTCATAACTATCAATACGCCCATTACTTACATTTTGAAGCGTATCTTTTGAATTTTGAACAATTTGCCCTAAGGCTGAAAATTTAATATCAATACTTTTAATTTCTTGTCTTAAATTAAACTTTGAAATACCTTTAAGCTTAGATAAGGCATCAATTAAGGCGTTATTTAAAGCATCTTCTCTTGTTTGACCTGTCCCAACACCTTGCATAATTTTTTGAAATTTAGATCTTTGATGCGGAAGTGTTTTTAAGCTTTGAATATTGCTAAAATTGACATCTTCGGCAGGAGAATAATCATAAATAATCACATTTTTTTCATTTTGAGCTTTTATAATATTTTGATTTTCAGCCCAAAGTAAAGACAAAAAAGCTATTAAAATAAAAAAATATTTCATTTTACCAAGTCACCGATTTACTTGTTCCTGTTTTATCGATTGTTTTTTCATCTTCCCAATAAGCAAGTCCTGAATTTAAATCTGTAAGTGTTAAATGGAAAAAATACTCCGCTTGTATATCGCCATTTCTAAGCTTAACAGTATCTTGACGAATTTTTCCGCTTAATGAAAAATCAGGAGCTACTAAAGTTCCTTTTTTAGAAATAGTATTTTGGTTAAATTCTTCATTATCCCGTAGTTCTCTTACGACTTCACTCATCCCATCTCTAGCACCCCCTGCTGCAACGGCTGTAGTAAGGACAAATTTGCCTGATTTTCTAAGTGCAATAGTTATTTTGCTTATAAGTTTGTCTGTATCGATTCTTTGAGGGGTATCATTAATGATTTTTCCAATAGCTATCACTTTTCTTTGGCCTTGTGAAATATTAGCAAAAGCGGGATCTTTCAACATGCTTTCAATCATTTCTTGTGCTGTTTTTTCAAAATCTTCTCTATCAAGCCCTAAAGTTAAAGCATCCCCTTGTTTTTTTTGACTCGCATAACCATCAGTATAAACAGGTGCTCCACAAGCTGCAAGAAAAAAAGCTAAAAAAGCATAACAAGCCACTAAAAATAAATTTCTCATCTTAATTTCCTTTTTTTAATCTATTATACTTTGTTTAATTTTCAATTTTGTAAATTTCACTTGGGATTATTGGGTTAAAAGATCGAACTAAAATCAATATGTCTTTATTTTGATCTAAAGAATTAGAATATATCGCATTATTGTTTTCATCTTGAATTTTAATAAAACCATCATTATCGATCATTAAAATTTGAATATTTTTAGGTAAAAAATTCCAAATTCTCAAATCACTTCTTGTTGTCGCCGCAGTAAAAATATCCGTCGCAAAAGTCAAAATTCCGCTTTGATCATTTTTTGCTACAGCCATGTTTAAACCTGTTTTAAAAAGACTTGACATTAAAGATTTCATAATTTTAGCATTCAATTCTTCTTTAAATTCGCTAGCTACCACCTCATCAAAATCGAAAATTCTCGCAGTTTGGTTTAAATTTTTACCATTAAAAACATTTAAATAAGCAAAAGATTCTTCTCTCTTTTTTAAGGTAGGTAAAGCTACACTTGCTGTTACAATATGCTGATCAAAAATAAAAGGCAAAGTAAGTGAAAATTCATCCAATGCAGGGCTTAAACCATTTTCATAAATGATGAAAATATGTTTTTTTAATTTTTGCGGATTTAAAGCCTTAGAGTATTGATCAAAAAGCTCAAATTCTTTTTGTATTTCTTTATCATTATTGTATGCTGCATAAACCTCTTTAAGTAAATCAGAAGCTTTTTGATAATCATGATCCATGAAAAAAAATACTGAAGAAATATAAGTTACATAAGCATTTGTATAGTTTTTTTGTGCATGAAATTCTTTAAAAAGATTATTGTATTGATTTGCAATGATTTTGAGATTTTGATCTATATTTTGCTTGAAATTCTCTTCTTTTTCAGCTTTTTTTCGCATCTGCTGAATTTGAGTGGCAAAATATTCTTTAGCTATGTTTTGTCTTGCTAAAGCGCGATTAAATTCCACTCTAGCATTTGAAAAATCTTTCAAACTCATGAAATTTAAACCCTTATAAACATTGACCATAGTTCGTTCATACCAAGCACCTTGATAATCATTAACACCATCATTTATCAATGTAGAACTAATAAAATTTACACCCTTGTGAGCAATATTTTGCAAATCAACATCATATTTATAAGAATTTTCTACTTGATCAAAAATAGCATTGCTTAAATTAAAATCCTTGCAATCTCTAGCAATATACGCTGTATTTAAGCCTTTAAAAATAGTATCATCATCTTGATTGATCGCTTGTAATTGTTTTTCAAAAAAATCCTGATCACATTTTTTAGAAAATAATTCTTTTTGATAAAATAAATTTTGATCTTGATAAGTTGAGCAAGCACTCAAAATAAATATAATAAAAAATAATATTATTCGATACATTTAAAATAATCCAAAAAATAAAAATTATTCTAAACTATATCAAAAAATCAATAATAGCCTAAGGCTATTATTGATTACTTTAAAAAGCCAGCTGCAACAAAGCCTAAGGCTACTGAAATAGCAATGGCTAAAACACCTGGTATAAAGAAAGAGTGATTAAAGATAAATTTACCTATTCTTGTTGTTCCTGTATCATCCATTTGTACAGCACCCAATAAGGTAGGATAAGTTGGTAAAACGAAAAGGGCAGAAACCGCAGCAAAACAAGCCACTAACATATAAGAATCATTCGGATTTGCAGCAGTGATACCCAAAGAAGTAATTACCACTGGAACAATAGCTTTAGCTGTAGCTGCTTGAGAATATAAAAGCATACTAGCAAAGAAAAATGCAACCGCAAGTGTTGCTGGAATTTGTTTTACCCAATTGCTTGCTAAATCTGTGATTTCTTGCGTGTGACCCGAAACAAAAGTATTTCCAAGCCAAGCAACACCAAAAACACAAACACAAGCTGTCATGCCACTTTTAAAAACACTTGTATCCAAAATTTTTGCTGGATCTACTTTGCAAAACCAAGTGATCAAAGTAGCTGCTGTTAATAAAAAGCTCATAATAGCTGAATCTCTTGGAATAACAACAGGATCTATCCATCTAATATTACTAGAAATTGCTGTTGCGTATAAAACCACGCATAAAACTGTGATTAGAAAAATTCCAACTGAAAGTTTAGCACCTGGTTTATCTTGTGCTTGTAAAACCTCATTAGCATCTTTAACAAGTCCTGCTTTTAAACGCTCTTGATAAATTTTACTTTTACTAAGATCTAAAGGAGTAATGATACTAACTATAAACGCTGTTAAAATACAAGCGATAAAGGTTGTGCTGATCCAAATTCCTAATAGTGTTGGATAATTCCACCCAAATTGCTCCAAAATTCCACTCATATAAACAACAGCAGCACTCACAGGAGATGCAGTGATACCTATTTGAGAAGCAACCACCATTAAAGAAAGCGGAACTGAAGGTTTGATATTTTGAGATTTTGCAACATCAACAACTACAGGCATTAAAGAAAATACAGCATTACCTGTTCCTGCTAAAAGAGTTAAGAGCCATCCGCAAATTGGAGCTAAATAATTGATGAATTTTGGATGCTTTCTTAAAAATCTCTCGGTTAATCTTACCATATAATCAAGACCACCGGCTTGTTGCATCGCAGAAATTGCTGCAATAGCTGCAGCAATAATTAAAATAACATCCCAAGGAATACTACCTGGTTTCATGCCTAAAGCAAGTCCTAAAATAACAACCCCTATACCTCCTGCATAGCCTATAGCTATACCTCCTAGACGAATTCCTATAAAAATAGAACCCAAAAAGACAACTATTTGTAAAATCAACTCCACACTCATAGTAAAACCTTTTATTTTTCAATACGTGGATTTAGCATATTTTCAGGAGTTAAATATTCATCTAGTTTTTCTTTGGTTAATAAGCCTCTTTCTAAAACTATATCAGCAACGCTTTTTCCAGTTTGTAAAGCTTCTTTTGCAACTGATGCTGAATTTTCATATCCTATATAAGGATTTAAAGCAGTAACCAAACAAACAGAATTTAACATAGTTTCTTTACATTTTTCTGGATTAGCTGTTAAATGCTTAATTGCTTTGTTAGCTAAAGTTAGCATTGCATTTTCTAAAAGAACTAAAGAATTAAATAAAGCATAAGCAATTCCTGGCTCAAATGCATTAAGCTCAAATTCTCCTCTTTCTGAACAAAGTGCTATAGTTACATCATTTCCTATAACCTCATAACAAGCTTCTCCAACTACTTCTGGAATAACTGGATTGACTTTACCTGGCATGATAGAACTACCTGGTTGCATTTGAGGTAAATTAACTTCGCCTAAACCACATCTTGGGCCTGAATTCATTAATCTTATATCATTAGCAATTTTAGAAAGTCTAACCGCAGCAGTTTTTAAAGCTCCGCTTACATGGACAAAATCGGCTGTATCTTGAGTCGCCGCTATAAAATCTTCTGCTGGTCTAAAAGTGGAACCTGTTATATCACTTAAATATTTTTCAACCAAATCTTTATAATCAGGATGACAACAAATTCCTGTGCCGATCGCTGTTGCTCCTAAATTTAAATAAGTCATTGATTCTCTTGCTTTGGTAATTTTTTCTATATCGCTTTTTAAATAGCTTGCAAAAGCATTAAAAGTATTTCCTAAGGTTGTAGGAACAGCATCTTCAAGCTCTGTTCTACCGATTTTTAATATATCTTTCCATTCTTTTGCTTTAATTTCTAATTCATTTTTTAATACTTCCATAGCCTTAAGCAAATCACCCATTTTAGCATGAACTGCAACTTTAATAGAGCTTGGATAAGCATCATTAGTTGATTGGCCAAAATTTGTATTGTCATTTGGATGAAGGTATTGATATTCCCCTTTTTTATGTCCCATCATTTCAAGGGCGACATTAGTAATCACTTCATTAGCATTCATATTTGTGCTTGTTCCAGCACCACCTTGAACCATATCCACTACAAATTGATCCAAAAACTCACCATTTATAATTCTATCACAAGCTTTAACTATATAATCAGCTCTATCGGCTGGAACCATTCCTAAATCTTTATTAGCTAATGCTGCTGCTTTTTTAACTTGCGCAAAAGCTTTTACAAAAAATGGATATTCTTTTAAAACCCTACCACTCATTTTAAAATTTTCTAAAGCTCTATAAGTTTGCACTCCATAATACACGTCATCAGGAATTTCTAATTCCCCTATAAAATCGTGTTCTTTTCTTGTTCCCATTATAAACCTTTCGTATAGTTTGTATTTTTAATGTAAACACTAAAAATCTACATAGATAAGTATATTCTTGTTTTAGTTAATATTTAGTTAATATTATTAACATTTATTCAAGTAAAACTAAATAAAAAGATTAAAAATATATCTATAAATAAATTTGTTATAATTTCTTCAATATAAAACTTTGGATTATCATAAAATGGAAAAAATAGCTATTAATTTAGAAAATATTAAAATAAACGAGGATTGGAAAAATTTTTTAAAAGAAGAATTTTTAAAACCTTATTTTTTAGAAATTAAAAAAAAATACATTCACGCTTTAGAAAATAAAAAAACGATCTATCCGCCAGCAAATTTAACTTTTAATGCCTTCAATCTTACTCCTTTAAAAGATTTAAAAGTGATCATTTTAGGGCAAGATCCTTACCATCAAGAAGGTCAAGCAATGGGACTTAGTTTTTCAGTTCCCAAAGGGATTAAAATTCCCCCAAGTTTGGCTAATATTTATAAAGAGCTTTATAATGATTTAAAAATTCAACCTGTAAAAGATGGGGATTTGAGTTTTTGGGCAAAACAAGGGGTTTTGCTTTTAAATTCTATTCTTAGTGTTGAAGCTGGAAAACCTGCGAGTCATAGCACTTGGGGTTGGCAAGAATTTAGCGATGCTATCATATCGAAACTCAGTATAGAAAAAACAGGGCTTATTTTTATACTTTGGGGGAATTTTGCAAAATCTAAAAAAAATCTTATTGATACAAAAAAACATTTTATATTAGAAGCTGCTCACCCTAGTCCATTAGCTAGAACAGGCTTTTTAGGTTGCAAACATTTTTCAAAAGTCAATGAAATTTTAAAAAGCTTAGGAAAAGATATTATAAATTGGGATTTGAAATAATTTTTCTAAAAAGCTGAATTTAATCAGCTTTTTAAATTGCAATATTTTTAAAAGATTCATTAGCTATATCGGTTTATTTTTAAATTAATTTAGTTTTTTGATAAAAAATAAAAATTAATTTATATTTAAATTTTTATATTTAATAAAAAGCAATACTGATAACTACAATAATATAAAAGATTAAAAAATATTTTTAAGTATAAAAATTATTTCATTATGTTTATATTTTATTAAAAATAAAAAAATCAATATGTTACAAAAATACACAAAATTTTAAAGAACTCATAAACTTTAACACCCTATTTCATTTCTTAAAATCTATTTTTTAAAAATTTGATACAATGGCCAAAGATGTCAAAAAATTTAAGGAGAAAATATCTAATGTGGCAACAAATTTATGACCCAATGAATAATATTTGGTTAAGTGCTTTAATAGCATTTTTACCGATTCTTTGTTTTTTAGCTTGTCTGGTTTTTTTTAAACTTAAGGGTTTTCAAGCTGGATTTTTAACCGTTATTGCAGCATCTTTGGTGGCTTTATTTGCATATAAAATGCCTTGGAATTTAGTTGGAGCAAGTTTTATTCAAGGCTTTATTAATGGTATGTGGCCTATTGCTTGGATCATCATTGCAGCGATTTTTCTTTACAAACTTTCGATTAAATCAGGTTCTTTTGAAGTTATCAAAAAAAGCGTTATGAGTATCACTCCAGATCACAGAATGCAAGTGATTTTGATCGGTTTTTGTTTTGGATCATTTTTAGAAGGTGCGATAGGATTTGGTGGACCAATTGCTATTACCGCAGCTCTTTTGGTTGGACTTGGTTTTAAACCATTGCAAGCAGCCGGACTTTGCCTTATAGCCAATACTGCACCTGTAGCGTTTGGCGCTGTTGGAATTCCTGTTATTGCAATGTGTGATTTAGTTAAAATTGAAAGCCAATCTGTTTCAGCTATGATAGGTAGAATGCTTATTCCTCTTAGTTTTATTGTGCCTTTTTTTGTTGTATTTTTAATGAATGGTTTCAAAGGTGTTAAAGAAACTTTTCCTGCAGTTTTTGTTGCAGCAGCAAGCTTTACCCTTACCCAATATCTTAGTTCTAACTATTTAGGCGCAGAACTTCCGAGCATTATTTCCGCTGTTGCTTCTTTGGCAATTACAACTTTATTTTTAAAATTTTGGAAAATAAAAAATATTTACCGCGTTGATGGAGAAACTAATTTTCAAACCAATGATAATCTTAGTCTTTCTTCAGTATTGAAAGCTTGGGCTCCATTTATCTTGCTTATAGTTTGTATAATTTTTTGGACTCAACCTTGGTTTAAAAATCTTTTTGGAAAAGATGGAATTTTTGCTTTTACTAGCATCACTATTGCATTTAACAATATCACTCAAGGAATACTTAGTCCTTCTATCGTTGATGCAAGTGTTCTTAAGCCAGTTAGCTTAAATTTGGGCATAGATTTTATCAATGGAAAAACTGTAGCTCAAGCAGGAACTGCTATTTTGTTTGCAGCGTTTTTGACTATTTTTATTTTAAAAATCAAAGCAAGCGATGCCGCTGAGTGTTTTGGAGCAACTTTAAAAGAAATGGCTATTCCTTGTCTTACTATAGGTCTTGTAGTGGCTTTTGCTTTTATTTCTAAAAATAGCGGTATGAGTGCGACTTTGGGTCTTGCATTTGCACACACAGGCGATATATTCTCTTTCTTCTCTCCTGCTATAGGTTGGATAGGAGTATTCTTAACAGGATCTGATACAAGTGCTAATTTACTTTTTGGAACTTTACAACAAGCAACCGCTCAAAAACTTGGAGTTAATGAAGTTTTATTTTTAGCAGCAAACTCTGTAGGTGGAGTTGTTGGAAAAATGATCAGTCCTCAAAGTATAGCAGTTGCTTGTGCAGCCGTTGGACTAGTAGGAAGAGAATCTGAACTTTTCAAATTTACTCTTAAATATTCTATAGCTTTTATTATTTTAGTGGGAATTTGGACTTGTTTTATCGCTTTCTTCTTACAAGGTATCATTCCTAGTGTTGTTTTGAAATAGTAATTATTGAAAGGTAAATTTAATGAAAAAAGTATATTTTTATGCAACTTGCTTAGGCACAGCAGCCATGCAAGATACAATTTTAAATGCTTTAAAACTTTTACGTTTGGAAGGAGTTGAAGTTATATTTAAGAAAAAACAAACTTGCTGCTCTCAACCTTCTTTTAATTCGGGTTATTTTAAAGAGAGTAAAGAGATTGCAATGTATAATGTAAATCTCTTTGATGAACCTTATCCTATCGTTGTACCGAGTGGATCTTGTGCTGGGGTAATGGCTCATGATTATTTAGAGCTTTTTAAAAATGATCCTCAATTTGAAAAAGTAAAAAATTTTAGTCAAAGAGTAATAGAACTTTCTCAATATCTTGATGAAGTTTTAAATGTAAATTATGAAGACAAAGGCGATCCTGTAAAAATAACTTGGCATTCAAATTGTCACGCCTTAAGAGTTCAAAAAAGTATAGATGCAAATAAAAACTTAATCAAAAGACTTAAAAATGTTGAACTTGTACCTTTAACTTATGAAGAAGAATGCTGTGGATTTGGTGGGACTTTTTGTATAAAAGAGCCTGAAATTTCAAACGCTATGGCACAAAGCAAAATTAAAGATATCCAAAATACAGGAGTAAAATATTTAGTCAGTGCCGATGGAGGCTGTTTGCTTAATTTAGGAGGCACCATAAAAAAAATGGGACTTGATATCAAACCTATCCATTTGTATGACTTTTTAATCAAACGCTTACAAGGAGAAAGACTATGAATGCTAAAATGCCTCATGAGCAAATCGTTCATATAAAACTAAACGATAAACAAATGCAAGAAAACCTTGTTAATGCTATGCATACTTTACAAACCAATCGTTTTAAAGTCATTGATGCTAAATTTAATGATTGGCAAGGCTTAAGATCTAAAGCCAAACAAGCTAAAAATAATGCTTTAATGAGTTTAAAAGATCGCTTATTAGAATTTGAAAAAAATGCCACAGCTAATGGAATGATCGTGCATTGGGCAGATACAAAAGAGGATGCTTGTGAGATTATTTATCAACTCATGGTAGAAAAAAATATCTCTAAAGTTCTAAAAGGCAAATCAATGGCCAGTGAAGAGATAGGCTTAAATCACTATTTAGAAAGCAAAGGAATGAAAGCCATTGAAACTGATTTAGGTGAACTTATTTTACAATTAAACGATGAAGCACCTGTGCATATCGTAGTTCCAGCCATCCACAGAAATCGTTATGAAATAGGAAAAATCTTTAAAGAAAAATTAAACTCTGAATTAGAAAGCGAACCAGAAAAACTTAATGCCATAGCAAGAAAACATTTAAGGGATGAATTTGAAGGTTTAAAATTGGGTTTAAGCGGAGTTAATTTTGCCATGTCTAAAGAAGGAGCTTTTTGGCTTATAGAAAATGAAGGTAATGGCAGGATGTGTACCACAGCTCCTGATATCCATATAGCACTTTGCGGTATAGAAAAAGTTATGGAAACTTTTGAAGATGCGGCTACAATGGTATCTTTGCTTACTCCTTCTGCTACGGGACAATTTATACCAACTTACAATAACATTATCACAGGGCCAAGAAAAAATGGAGAATTAGACGGCCCTAAAGAAGTGCATGTGGTATTATTTAATAACAACCGCACTAATATGCTTGCTAATGAAGATTATTACGAGGCTTTAAGGTGTATAAGATGTGGCGCTTGTATGAATTTTTGTCCTGTTTATGACCAAATAGGCGGACACACTTATCAAACAACTTATCCAGGGCCTATAGGAGAAGTTATTAGTCCAAATATTTTTGGTATAGATCATACGGGAGATATTTTAACTTTTTGCTCACTTTGCGGACGTTGTTCAGAGGTTTGTCCTGTTAAAATTCCTTTAGCTGATCTTATTAGAAAATTAAGACGCGATAAAGTAGGACAAGGAGATAATCCGCCTATAGGTGCGAATTTAGTTCATCACAATGCCATGGAAGCTTTTGTTTTTGCAAAATTTAAAAGCTTAGCTACTAGTGGAAATTTGTGGAGATTTTCTTTTTCAAAGGCTCATTATTTTAATTCTTTACTGCATAAATTTAAAGATTCTTTGCCAGTAATTAAAAATTGGAGTGCTTTTAAAGAATTACCAGAAATTAAAAAAGATCTATACAAAGAAGTAGAAAAACTTCAAGGAGTTATTTATGAATAAAATTGCAGAAATTTCCTCAAAAAGCAAAGCAAATATTTTAAAAAAGCTAGAAAATTACTATCATGAAACAGAATTTTCTCGCACTCCAAGCATTGATCCTGTAGAACATATTCGTACCACAGATGATATGCTTAGTGAATTAAAGCAAAAAATGAGCGATAATAGATATATCGTTGAAGAAAGCACTCAAGATAAACTTGAAGAAAAAATCAATGAAATTGCCTCAAGTTATGGCTATACAAAACTGATCTATCCACAAAATTTGAATTTGAATTTGGAAAAGATCAATGCTGAAGAAAAAGTTTGCTTTGATAAAAACATAGAAGATTTAAGATCTGAAGTTTTTCATAGCGACTTTTCTATTATCCATGCAAGAGTTGGAGTTAGCTCTCATGGTGTTGCTTTAGTGCTTTCATCAAAAGAACAACCTAGAATGCTTTCTTTGGCTCCAAAACTTTGTATTGTTTTGCTTAAAAAAGAAAATATAGTTAAAAGTCTTAGTGAAGCTTTGAATTTAACTAAAAAAGAGCATGAAAATTTACCAAGTAATATCTTATTTATCGCAGGACCTTCAAGAACGGCTGATATTGAACTTATCACTGTTTTTGGTGTTCATGGGCCACAACAAGCGCATATTATTTTATATTGATTTTTATTCTAGATAATTTTATCTAGAATAAAAAATTAAACTACAAAATTAAAAATTTATTCTCACTTTTATAAATTTCAATAATAGTATTTTAATCCTAAATTAAATAATTTTTTGATAAATTACAAAAAAATAATTAAGGCTATATTTATAAATTAATGTTTTAAGGAAAATTATTAATGTTAGTTTACATAAATAAATACGATAAATTAATTTATCATCAAGATATAAATGATGAAAATTGTTTCATTGTTTCTATAAAAAATATCAATAATTTTTTTCACTCAAGACTTGTTTATACGGATTTTAAATTTTTCATTGATAGCCATTTAACTTTAAATCAATTTATTGAGAATAGTTCAGATGATCGCGGTATATATTTTAAATACTTTTTTCAGATCTCTTTCATTTTGACACAAAGCAAAATCAATTTAACTCGGACATCATTCACATCATGAAAGAAATTTTTGAACTCATTGCAAGTGAAGAAAATAAAACTATGCAAAATATTAAAATATTGTTTCGAAAAATTTAAATCTCTTCAATCTCACCTATTTAAGTATTTATAGATAATTTAATTTATCTATAATATTTTTATTTATTGAAATCATAAAATAATTTAATTTAATAATATCAATTATTTTTTATTATAATATCAATTATTTTTAATAATAAATATTTTATAAGGAAAATTTATGCTTAATCAAATTTATTATTATTATTTTAACTCTAATTATGAAAAATGCTTAGAAATAAGTGAAAAATATCTTGATAGCATTGATGCTTTAACGTATGCCACACTATGTTCTTTTAAGCTATCTATAAACGATAAAACTTTGTATTATGCTGAACAACTTTTTATAAAAAATCCAACCAGTTTCAACGGTCTTTTGCTTGCAAAGGCTTATATATTAAATTCCAAATTTCAAGAAGCGCTTGATCTACTTCAAAAGCTTGAAGCAAAAAATGATGCCTTACATGATGAAATCAATTTAGAATTAGCTTTACTCTTTCAAATGATAGGCAAATTAGAAGAAACAGAAAAAATCTTTCAAAATTTACTCAAAAAAGATCCTTATAATTTAAATTTATGGAAAAGTTATGCTGAAATCTACTTTAAAAAAGATTTCAATAAAGCCCTTAAAGCCCATGAGGAACTCTACGCCTTTTGCATACAAACTAATGAAAAAATCAAGCAAGGATTATTAGTAGAAAAAACACATTCTAATGCGTCAAATTTTCAAGATCGTTTGCAAAATAAAACAAAAGAAAATATAACAATCGTAAAAATTGAAGAATTTTTAAATACCCAAATTTTACCCCAAAAAGCATATTTACTTTTTAAACTTTTTAAAATAGAACAATCTTTAGCCCTGTTTCAATCCTTACAAGAATTTAATCAACATAGCGCTCAATTTTGGCAAAACTATGCCAAGGTTTTAGAATTTAGCTCCAATTATCAAAATGCTTATCATGCCTATCAAAAAGCTTTGAGTTTGCACTCGCACGCAACTTATAAATTTGATTTGGCCTATCTTTTAATGCGTATGGGCGTAGAGGATAATTTCGAAGAAGGAAAAAAATTTTATGAAAGCCGACTTTTTTATGCCCATAATGAAACTTTTTCAGCCTACCACTACAATAAAACATTGCAAGCTTTCAATAAAGACGGCATAGAAGCATTTAAAAATAAAGAAATTCTTGTGTTCTGTGAGCAAGGATATGGGGATACTATCATGTATTCTAGATGTTTAGAAAAAATTTGCCAAATCGCTTCTAATGTACTTTTTGCGCCTCAAAGTGTTATGTATGAAATGTTTAAAAGTCAAATCAAAATTTTAAATCAATCCAAAAAGAGCTTTAAAAATTTAAAAGTATTAAAAAGTTTGCCAAAAAATTTTGATTATGCTATGCCAATTTGCTCTTTACCTTTTTTTATGGATATCAAATTAACAGAACTTTCCCAACTAAAAACCCCGATAAAAGCACATCATAGAACACAAGATAAAATCAAAAAAATAGGAATTTTTTGGTTTACTCCAAATGCTATAGATTCTGAAACAACGAGGAATTTTGAATTAAAATTTTTACTTGATGCTTTAAAAGATACACCATATGAGCTTATTTCTTTCCAAATGCAAGGTGATTATAAATTGCCAGATGAAATAGAAAATAGAGCCACAAAAATAAAAAATTGGAATGATACTTTAAATAATTTAAGCGATATTGATTGCATGATCACTATAGATAGTGCTATAGCACATCTTAGTTTAGCCCTTGAAATTCCAACAATAGTTCTTTTAAAACCGAGGTTTGATTGGCGTTGGGGAAAATTTGAACAACCAAAAAGCTTTTTTTGGCCAAAAGCAAAAATTTTAGTCGTCAAAGATGAGAAAAATGCCAAAGCAGAGCTTAATAAACTCATAAAAACCATTTAAGGAGTATATCATCGAAAAAGTTAAATATTTTATTTTAGATAAAGAGTATTACTCTTATCCTATATTAAGTCAAGAAGTTATTTGTCCTTATTGCAATCGATCCTTTTGTGTAGAATACGCTTCAAATTTAGAGCAAATGCAAAAAGAGTGTCCTTTTTGCAAAAACAAAATGAAAATTCATTTAAATAAACAATAATTATCTTGCGTCAAAAAAACTGCTTTTATAGATCAGTTGAGTAAAACTTTGACTTATTAAACTTGAAGTTTTATTCTCTAAACGATTAAATAATTTATCGATTTTATCCTCTTCTTTCCAAATAGGCATTTGAACCTTGCTAAGTTTTTCAAGCTCTTTTTTAGCATTTTCATAATTACTGACATCATCAATTAAACCGAGTTCCTTAGCTTTTTGTGCTAAAAATACCCTCGCATTAGCCCAAGTATTTTTTTGAGCTTTATCTAAATTTCTTTCCTTGGAAACAAAATTAACAAATAAATCATAACTTTGATTGATTAAATCTTGTAAATATTGCTTTTCCTTGCCACTCCAAGCTCTTGTAAAAGTCCCCGCACTTTTAAATTCCCCCGCTTGTATGGTTTGCTCTTTAATACCTAATTTATTAGCCAACTCACTAATATCAGCCCCTTGCATAATCACTCCAATCGATCCAATAAAACTTGCAGGATTAGCCAAAATTTTATTAGCTCCTACTCCTGCTAAATAACTCCCACTTGCCATAGTGCCACTTGCATACACCACCACAGGTTTTTTAGCTCTTAAATCTTTTATAGCTAAAGCAAGTTCCATACTTGGAGCAAAAGCACCTCCTGGAGAATCGATCACAAAAAGAACCCCTTTAATTTGATCATCATTTTTAGCGTTGATGATTTTTTCTAACACAGAAGAACTATCAAAAATTTCACCCTTTAAATCAATACGTTCTAAATTAGCAAAATGCGAATTTGAACCTTGACTCGAAGCAAAAATCCAAATCACAATTAATAATAAAACAAAAGTTTTAAAATAAGTATTGATAAATTTAATACCATTTCCTAGAGTTTTAAAAAACGATTTTATAAATTGCATTCTCTTCCTTTTATAAAAAATTTTTCCACTTCTTTAGCATTTAAAATAAATTGCAAAGGCGCTTGTTTTTTTTCACATTCTCCAAGATTAAAAACACTAAAATCCGCATTTTTTCCAATTTTTAACTCTCCTGCGTTTAAATTTAAAGCTTTTGAAGGATATAACGTTGCCATTTGCAAAAGTTTAGAGGCTAATTTTAGCAAATCTTCCCCTTGATGAATTAATAAATTCGCACGCATTTCATCAAGTAAGGATAAAGAGATGTTAGAACTAAGTCCATCAGTTCCAAGATGAACATTTAAACCACTCTTTAAAGCTTTTTTTAAATCAAATCTTTTTTGGCTTAAAAGACGATTTGAAAAAGCACAATGAGTTATAGAATGATAAGTTTTATCCAGCCATTCATATTCTTTTAAATAAACACAGTGTGTAAAAAGAGTTTTTACATTTTCAAAAAGCTTTACATAATCTTTTGGCGCATAAAATGGCTTAGGATTAGCTATAAAATTTTCCAACCATTTTTTAAATCCACCTTGTGCTTTTCTTAGCCAATTATTTTCAGCCCTACTTTCTAAAAAATGAGTGCTTACTAACAAATCATATTTTCTTGCTAAATCAAGCGCAAAATGAGCAAGTTTTGGATGAGTGGAATAAGCAGAATGCACAGAAATTGCAGGAATAAAAAATTCGCTTTTATGTTTTAAAGAATTTTCAAATCTTTTTAAAAATTCAACTTTTTTTTCTTCAATTTGATCTTCATTTGTGCCTAAAATTTCATTAAAATAAACAACGCGTATGCCCTTTTCGCTTGCTTTTAAACAAGCATTAAAATCACTCCCAAAGCTTGAAATTTCACCTATAGTTCCCACTCCGCTTTTTTGCATTTTTCTTATATTTTCAAAAATCAATTCTTCTTTAGCCTTAGCGCTTAAAAAAGAGCGTGATTTAATCACACTTTTAAGCCAAGTCAAAAACTCTCCAAAATGCAAAGTTGTAGAATTAGCACTAAATTCTAAGTGCGTATGAGGATTAATAAAAGCTGGAAGAATAATGGAATTTTGATCCGTTTTTATCCATTGGGCCTTAGGATATTTTTTTAACAAATGCTCAAGTTCTCCAAATTCTAAGATTTGATCCTCAAAAACAAAGGCTTGGTTTTCTAAAATAGTAAAATTTTCATCACATAAAAAAAGATATTTTGCACCGATAATATACACGAATTTTTCCTTAAATAAAATCATGATTGTAGCAAAAATTTATTTTAAAATGTTATAATAGAAAGTTAAAAATAATTTTTAAGGTGAATTTTATGAAAATAATGGTCATTCAAGGTCCAAATATCAACATGCTAGGAATAAGAGAGATCAATATTTATGGCGCAATGAAAATGGATGATATCCACGAACAAATGAAAATTGCAGCATCTCAAAATAATGTTGAACTTGACTTTTTTCAAAGTAATTTTGAAGGAGAAATTGTAGATAAAATTCAAGAGTGTTTGGGTACCAAAGATGGGATTATTATCAATGCTGGAGCTTACACTCACACTTCTGTAGCGATTCGCGATGCCATAGCAGCAGTAGCTTTACCAACTGTAGAAGTTCATATTTCTAACACTTATCGCAGAGAAGAATTTCGTCAAAAAAGTTTAATCGCTCCAGTTTGCTCTGGATCGATTATAGGTTTTGGTCCTTTTGGATATCATTTAGCCCTTATGGGTGTGATCCAAATTTGCGATCAAATTAACAATTTACGCAGTATGCAAGCACAAGCACAGGTTCAAAATTAAACCATAATGCTAAAAATAAAAGGAGCGAGACGACTAGAAAAAAGTCGTTTTTTTCCTTATTTTAGCCGAGATAAAAAGGAGTTTAAGTATTTTGCTATTTTGGGCTTAGGGAGTAATATAGAGCCTGAAAAAAAACGTTTTGATGCCTTATTTAGAAAATTCATGGATGATAAAAGAATAAAAGTTTTAGAAACTTCACCTTATCTCATCAATGAAGCTTTTGGATTTAAAGCACAAAAAGATTTTACCAATGCTATTATGCTAGTGCAAACAAATTTACACGCAAGAGCTTTTTTGAAAGTTTTACTTTTTTACGAGTTGAAATTCAAACGCAAAAGAACTTTCAAAAACGCTCCCAGAACGCTTGATTTGGATCTTTTGTATTTTTCTAGAAAAGTCAAGTGTGATGCGTGGTGTAAGGTGCCTCATCCAGGGGCTAAAGAAAGAATAAGCGTAATTTTACCTTTGGGCTTGATAAAAGGATTATAAATGGGACAACTTATCCATACCTTTACCGTTGAAGATACAGAGCAAATCATACCTAAAGTCAAAGAAGACTATGGCGATAAGGCACTCATCATCACCAATAAACAAATTCGCCCAAAAACTCTTAATCGTGGTGCACTCTATGAAGTGATGGTTGCTATCGAAGAGGCTGATTATCATGAACATCTTAAAAAAATGGGAAAAAGCTTACCACCTAAAAAACCTGTTCAAAAAAATATTCCAAATCCTAATATCGTAGAAAAACCAAAGACTAAAACCACAAATGTAAGTGAAGATGAAGATGTTATTCTTGATTTTTCAAACGCAAAAGCCAGTTTAAATTTAGGCGCTTCTAGGATTGAAAATAAAAATTATCAAGACTTTCCACCTAGCAAGATAAATCCTAACGCGTCAATGGATTTTAGTGATTTTAAGGAACGCTTGAGTGAGGTTAGCAGTGAAATTTCTAAAGTAACTAATACGCCTTTAGAAGATTACACACCTCAACCAAATTATAATAAAAAAATAGAACATGTTGAAAAACAAATCAATAAACTCAATGATAAAATTGATCTTTTAGCTGATATGATGTGGGATGAAAAAGCTGAAGCACGTAACAATCTCATCATTCCTCCAGAATTTGCAACCATTTATAAACAAGCCAAAGAAAGCGGAATGCTTGAAAAACATTTAGAAGCCATCATGAAAGCAACCATTGAAAATATGCCAGCTTCTATGAAAACTAATAAAGAAGCGGTGCAAAGATATTTTTATTCTCTTTTGAGAAATATTTTACCTTGTCGCGTTGAAAGCGATATTAAAAAGCAAAAAATTATGATGCTAGTTGGTCCAACAGGAGTAGGAAAAACCACTACTTTAGCAAAACTAGCTTTTAGATACGCTTATGGCGATAAACGTTATAAAACGGGTATTATCACGCTTGATACTTACAGAATTGGTGCAGTAGAACAGCTTTTTCAATACGCTAAAATGATGAAACTTCCTATCATCGATAGTATAGAGCCAAAGGATCTTGATGAAGCGATTAAAAGCTTAAATAATTGTGAAATTATCTTAGTTGATACCATAGGAAATTCACAATACGATCAAACCAAACTTGCCAAAACAAAAGAATTTTTAATGCATTCCAATGCTGAAATTGATGTTAATTTAGTGATTTCGGCAAATACAAAACATGAAGACTTGATGGAAATTTACAAAAACTTCTCATTTTTAAATATAGACACTCTTATTATCACCAAATTTGATGAAACCAAAGTGTTTGGAAATATATTTTCTCTTATTTATGAAACTAATATACCTCTTAGCTTTTTTTCAACCGGACAAGAAGTTCCAGATGATATAGAAGTAGCAAACAGTGACTTTTTAGTTCGTTGCATCCTAGAAGGTTTTAACAAAGGAAAAAACAATGGATAATCAAGCCAATAAACTTCGTACTTTAATGAATCAAAATGGCAGCAAAAAATCACAAAACACTCATTTTATTGCTATTACAAGTGGCAAAGGTGGCGTGGGTAAAAGTACCATCAGTGCAAATTTAGCCAATGTTTTAGCAAAGAATGGCTATAAGGTAGGATTATTTGATGCTGATATTGGCTTAGCAAATTTGGATGTGATTTTAAATGTTCGCATTCATAAAAATCTTTTGCATGTTTTACGTGGAGAATGTTCTTTAGAAGATATACTTATCGAAGTAAAGCCTAATTTATGGCTTATACCGGGTGAAAGCGGGGATGAAATTTTAAAATATAATGATAAAAATATTTATGAAAGATTTTTAAATCAAGCAAGCATCTTAGATGAACTTGATTTTCTCATTATAGATACAGGAGCAGGAATTGGCGGCAATACCTTAAATTTTCTAGAAATGGCCGATGAAGTTATTGTCGTAACCGTTCCTGATCCTGCTGCAATCACAGATGCTTATGCCACCATTAAAACCACTTCAAAAACCAAAGAAAATTTACTCATGTTATTTAACGTGGTAAAAAATGAAAAAGAAGCCTTAAAAGTTTTTGAAAATATTAAAAAAGTCGCAGATGCCAATATTAAAAATCCTCTTAATCTAGAATTTTTAGGACACCTAAGCTCTTCAAAAGATGTTAGCTCAAGCATAAAAAAACGCACCCTATTTACAGATGAAAATACCAACGCGAGTGATGAGTTAAAATCTCTAGCTTCTAAGCTTTTATATAGATTGGAACGAAAAATGCTTGATAATGTTTCAAGTCGAAGTTTTTCAAATTTCTTTAGAAAAATTATCGAAAGATTTTAAATTAAAGAAGAGATAATGAGACCAGAAAATTATGTAGCATTTTTTACGGTTTGTGGATTTTTTATAGGATTAGCTTTTAGCGTTGTAAGTATAAGTGATGCTTTTGATATTTTAATTTTTACTTGTTTGATTACTTTTATGTTTTATGTTTGCATTCATATTGCTATTATTTGTTTTATTGATATTAAAAAAATTAGTGGAAGAATTTTTAATAAAAACGAATATGAAAAAACAAGTAATAATATCATCAATGATCTTGTAATTCGCGAAAAGAAAATGGATATAATTTTAGAAAAATTAGAACAAGAGCGAGAAGAACTCAAGAAAAACGAATCAAAAGAAAGACGTAAGTATGCAAAAAAAGCCGCCTAAAGCTTATATTCAAACGATAAAAAATGAACAGGATCAATTAGTTTTATCCTACATGCCAGCACTTCGTGCAATGGCATTTCGTTTGAAAGAACGCTTACCTTCTAGCATTGATGTTAATGATCTTATTAGCGTCGGAGTGGAAGAAATGATTAAACTTTCTCGTCGCTACGATAAAGAGCAAAATGATAGCTTTTGGGGTTTTGCTAGAAAAAGAGTTAATGGTTCTATGCTTGATTTTTTACGCTCTTTAGATGTTATGAGTCGCAATAACCGAAAAATTATCAAAGATATCGATAATTTAATTGATGAGTATTTTAGAGAAAATGAAGAAGAACCCGATGATGAATATTTGGCAAAAAAACTTGATTTAGATATAGAAAAAATTAAAGAAGTGCGTACAGCACATGCTATCAGCTATACTTTACCCATAGATGAACAAATGGAACTTTATAATGAAGATGATACTTTAGAAAAACTAGAAAAAGAAGAATTTTTAGAAAAAATTCATGAAATTTTAGAAGATTTAAAAGAACGTGATCAACTCATCATTCAGCTTTATTATTATGAAGAATTAAGTCTTAAAGAAATCAGTGAAATTTTAGATATTAGCGAAAGTCGAATTTCTCAAATTCATAAAAAACTTCTTAAAAAACTTAGAGAAAGGCTTATTTAATGGCAGAAATACTCTCTCAAGAAGAAATTGATGCTTTACTTGAAGTCGTTGATGATACGGAAGCACCCTCAGCTTCAAATTCTAAAGAAGACAAAGAAGAAAGAAATATTGTTGTATATGATTTTAAACGTCCCAATAGGGTTTCAAAAGAACAACTAAGAACAATCAAAGGTATACATGATAAACTTGCGAGAAATTTAGCTTCTCAAATTTCATCCATGATGAGAAGTATTGTTGAAACAAAACTTCACTCTGTAGATCAAATGACTTATGGGGAATTTTTAATGTCCTTGCCAAGTCCTACAAGTTTTAACGTATTCTCCATTAAACCCTTAGATGGAAACTGTGTATTAGAAATCAATCCAAGTATTGCTTTTCCAATGATTGATAGACTTTTAGGAGGTCAAGGTGATAGTTATGAAGCTTCACGTGAGCTTACAGATATAGAGCTTAATTTGCTTGATTCTATTTTGCGTATTATCATGCAAAGACTTAAAGAAAGTTGGGCGGGAGTTACTGAAATTTACCCAAGTGTTGAAGCAAAAGAATCAAGCCCAAATGTTGTTCAAATCGTATCGCAAAATGAAATTGTAATCATGGTTGTTATGGAAATTATCATAGGAAATTCAAGCGGTATGGTTAATATCTGCTATCCCGTTGTGCATTTAGAAAGTATTTTAAGTCGTTTAGCAAATCGTGATATCATGATGGGTGAAACTTCAGCAAAAAAATCAAGAAATAAAGAGCTTAAAACCTTAATTGGACGTGCTGAAGTTGTTTATGAAGCTATTTTAGGTAAAACTTTAATCAGTGTTAATGAATTCCTAGAATTAAAACAAGGGGATATCTTAAAACTCGATAGAGAAGCTGATGATAAAGCTATAGTTAGTATTGATAAAAAAGATGTATTTTTAGCACAAATTGGTTTGCACCGTTTTAGGAAATCGATTAAAATTGTTGAACTTGTTCGCACTGATAAAGATGAAATTAAAGAAATTCTAGAAAAATACGAAGAAGAACGTAAAGCAAAAGCTAACGCTTATGATGAGTCTGAAGATATGGAGGATGAAGAAATATGATTAATGATTTTTTGAAATTATTTACCAATGAATGTATAAGCACCATAGAAGGATTAACAGGAAAAAGCGCAGAATTTAGCGAATATAAAGAGTTTGACGTTTCATCTCAAGACACACTCAAACCCCCTTTGGTTTTTGCTATTTTTAAAGTAAATGATAATGCAAAAATAGGAATTTTAGCCGGTTCTGTTCTTATGAGTGCCATCGGAGAATGGATGATAGGTGAAGAAGAAATTTCAAAAAATGATCAATTGGGTCCTGATGAAATGGATGCTGCTAAAGAAGCCATACAAAATATCATCTCGGCTTTTTCAACCACCTTAGGCGCCCAAAAAGAAATCCCAAATATGGATTTTAGTATTTCTTCTTGTGATTTTGTATCTGATAGTGTTGATTTTAAAGACTTTGTGAAACTTTATTTTTTCGATGTGAAAATAGAAAATCTAGAAGAGCAAATTTCTTTAGTTGTGGATCAAAATTTACACAATATTTTAAGCGGAAAAACTGAAGAGGCAAATTCTCAAAATACCACTCAAACTGGCGATGAAAAACACTTTAATATTAGCGAAGAACTTAAAAATATAAATTTAATTATGGATGTTCGTTTGCCAGTTCGCGTTCGCATAGGCAATAAAAAAATGCTTTTAAAAGATGTTTTAACGATGGATATTGGTTCTGTTGTAGAGCTTAATCAACTCGCTAATGATCCGCTTGAAATTTTAATTGGAGAAAAAAGAGTCGCTTATGGGGAAGTAGTGATTGTGGATGGAAATTTTGGAGTGCAAATTACAGAAATAGGCTCCAAAAAAGAAAGATTAGAGCAATTAAGATAAATTTTATAATTTATCTTAATTTTATAAATTTCAAATACTCTAATAAATTTCTTAAAGCATCTAAGAATTTAATTTATTTCATTTAATGTTAATCTTTTCCAATATTTGACTTTTTTGTTACTTTTTACAAATTTACCATCAATAAAATAGTAAATATATATATCATCTTTTGAGCCTTTATAAATCAGAGGAAATTCAGTTTTATCAAAGTAAAATCCAGCGCCTTCATCACCACCTAGACTATAAATATCTAAATAAATATACGTTTTATCATAGGGATAAATTTGAAAAGTTAATGGAATTCTTTCTTTTCCGCATTGATAATAACTTTCTACACTAAAAGAACTCCATAAAATTTCAAAATCTTCATCACTGACACCTAAATATTTTTTAACCTTATCAATAAAAGTTTTAAATTCATCGTGATACGCATATACATTTAATGTTTTATTAAAATATTTACAGCCATTGGAGAGTATTGTGGGATATTTTTCATCAATTAAATAAGGGTGTGTTTTATCATATTTTCTAGAAAATTCTTCCATTTCGGAGCTTACTATATGACTTTCTTTAATTTTTTTTATATCTTTTTCAGTATAAATTGTTCTTAAAAATTTTTCTTTTTCATCATCTTCTTGTTTAAAATAATTTTCACGATACTCTTCTCTTTCTTTTTCCCTTTTCAACATCTCATCTAAAAGTTGTTTGTTAAAAACATAAACACCTTCGTATTTCTCACCCAGTTTAAACCTTTGATCTTCCTTTGTCCAATCTATCCTAGGAACAGCACAAGCATTCATAAAAATCAAAACAAACAATGCAAGAATACCAGCAATACAAGTTTTCATCATATCCCTTTTTTGGTTTTTAATTTAATTTTACCAAAATATTTATAAATATTAATAAATTTTTTATTTTAATAAATAAAGAACTTATTATCAATTTTTAGTTAGAATGAATTTTATTTTTAAAGGTTATCAAATGGATAAAAAAATAAGCCAAGATTTAGAAAAATTTGCTAATATACCAGACCTTAAAAAAACCGTAACTTTTTTTGGATCTGCAAGATTAGAGAAAGATGATTTTTACTGCCAACAAGCAAAAATTCTTGCAAAAAAATGCGTTGAAAATGATTTTTGCGTGATCAGTGGCGGTGGCGGTGGCATTATGCAAGCAGCCAATGAGGGTGCTTTTAATGCCAATGCAAATTCTATAAAATCTATAGGTTTTAATATACTTTTGCCCCATGAGCAAAGATTAAATGATTTTATAGAATACAGTATTACTTTTGAGAGCTTAGCCATACGCAAAATGGCTCTTATTGAAAAGAGTCTCGCTTTTGTGATTTTCCCAGGCGGCTTTGGAACACTTGATGAACTTTGCGAAGTTCTTGTACTCAAGCAACTTGAATTCAAAAAAAATGTTCCTATTTTTCTGTTTGGGAGTGAATTTTGGCGAGGCTTTGATGAGTTTGTCAGAAATTCTTTACTCAAACAAGGAGTGATTTCACAAGGAGATGAGTTAAAGTATAAAATCACTGACGACTTAGATTTGATAATTAACACTTTAAAGGAACTTTAATGAAAATTCTAGTCGCAATGAGCGGGGGAGTTGATAGCACAGTCACAGCTTACAAATTAAAAAATGCAGGGCATGAAGTCATAGGTTGTTATATGAAACTTCATGGTAAGCCTAATTACCACGAAGAAAATATCAAAAAAGTAGAGAAAGTAGCCAATTTTTTACAAATTCCTTATCATATTTTAGATTTGCAAGAGGATTTTAAAGATAAGGTTTATATGCCTTTTATCAATACTTACAAAGAAGGCAAAACTCCAAATCCTTGCGCTTTATGCAATCGTTTTATTAAACTTGGAAAACTTCTTGAATTTGCAAAAAGTTTAGGTTGTGAAAAATTAGCCACAGGACATTATGCAAGACTTGAAAATGGTCTTATCCGCACAGCAGTTGATGAAAGCAAGGATCAAAGTTATTTTTTAGCAAGTGCTGATAAAGAAGCTTTAAAATATCTTATCTTCCCTCTAGGAGAAATGAAAAAAGAAGATGTTAAGGCTTTTGCTTCTTCGATTGAAGTTTTAAAATCTTTTGCCACACAAAAAGAAAGTTCTGAAATTTGCTTTGTGGAAAACACTTATGTTCAAGTTTTAGATCAGTTTATGGATACAAAAATTCCAGGCGAAGTGCTAGACAGTAGTGGAAAAGTTGTAGGCAAACATGAAGGCTATATGCACTACACCATAGGAAAAAGACGAGGTTTTGAAGTCAAAGGAGCGCATGAGCCTCATTTTGTTTTAAAAATCAATCCTCAAAAAAATCAAATTGTCGTGGGTAAAAAAGAAGAATTAAAAATCGATAAATTTGAATTAAAAAATATCAATTTATTTATAGAAGCAAAAAATCTAAATTGTGAGGTAAAAATTCGCTATAGATCCAAATCCACGCCTTGTGAAGTTAAAATTTTTGAAGACAATAGCGCAAAAATCACACTCAAAGAAAGCGTTTATGGTATAGCAAGCGGACAAATGGCTGTATTTTATGATGGGGATAAAGTTATTGCTAGTGGTTTTATAGAATAGCTTTAAAACCCTTTCTCAGATGGCTGCGGCACACACTATAATCAAGTGCTCTGCTGTGTTCCCACCCTGAAGCGGTGCTTAAAAATAGCATTGCACAGGTCTAAGAAAAGGCGGATGTTATTTTAACATAATACTCTTAAAAAGCCTTGATATTTGAAAAATTTCTCATTTTTATCATTAATAGAAACATTTTTATCTTAGTTAAAAAATTTTTATTAAAATCATAAAAAAAATTAATTTGATAATTTCAATTATATTTTATTATAATTACAATTATTTTTAATTATAATTTTAATTATTTTTAAAAATAAGTCCTTTTTAGAAAATAATTTGAAGCTAAACTAGACTCCTTTTTAGAAAATCGATCTTTCACTCTTTTAGCTACTGATTATTTTAATTTCCAATTCAATTTTAATCGCAATATTGCTAATAAAGCAGTATTGCTTTTATGCTGAAATAGTTTTCTTGATATTTAAAAGTATTAATTACTATTTTTAAATATATTTGTGGGTTAGCGTTGGGTGGGTTTTTCCTTTTTGTAAAAATCATTTCAAAATAAACGGATTGTAAAAATTACTAACAATCCGTTTTTACAAGGTGGTTAATAAAATAAAATTATTTTTAAACCTTAAAATTGCTTAATAAAATTGAGCATTTACTTAGTTTGGAGTAAATACTATGATAAAATGGGATAAAAATTTCAGTATTAAAAATCTGCAATTAGACAAACAACATGAACTTATTTTTGACATTGCTGATATTGCAGACAATTTAGCAAAAAAAATACAAAGTGATGATATAGATAAACCCGAAGAACTTAAAGAAGAATTGAAAAAAGTTTTACTTAAATTATTTCAATATGCTAAAGTCCATTTCAAGGAAGAAGAAAAATTTATGGAAAACATAGACTTTCCTTTAATAGATGAACATAAATACTCTCATCGAGTCTTATTAGAACGAGCTAAAGATCTTTTAAAATATTCCAATGATATTTTAAAACTCTCTGAAGAACTTTCAATACTTACAAAAGATTGGGTTTTTGAGCATTTTGCTAATGAAGACTTATGGTTATCTAATTTTACAAGTAAAGCTATACATTTAAAAGAAATTAATTATACTTTAGAACATTATATTAAATTAAAATCAATCAAACTAGATCTAAGTAAAGAAGAAAATCATGATTATATCTGTAACTGCCCTTTGCGTATCCATAAAGTTCCAGAAACTATCCATCAAGAACTTGTCAGCAAAGAAAGCATATTAAGGTGCGAAACCTGCGAACAAATTTTAATCCATTTAGATAAATTTGATCCTAAAGAGAATTTTGAAATTTTAAATCAAAAATTTGAAAGTATTAAGGAGCAATTAAATTATGAATAAAACTTTGCAAACCTTAGACCCTTTTGAAAGTCTTAAATTTGAACAAGAAAATTCTCAAGAAATGCTTGATTTCTCAATCATTGATTATAAACTTATATGCTCTAATAAAAAACCAGCAAAACGTAAAATTTATGAAAAACAAGATTTAGATTTATTTAATTCTGATGATTTTTTTGTAAAAAATTATGATACCATGATACAACAATTCATCATAGAAATCCATCCTAAAAAACCACAAAATAATTTTGCTGTGCTTCTAAAAAGCGATGCGGCTTTAACACACGTTAAAGTACATATTAAATGTAGGGAAAATTTTTCTTATTATGCTGATTTAAAAAAAGATATTTTACAAAGCATTTATAAAACAATGGCAAAACAAAGAATTTTAATCATAAGGCTTGAAAAAAATTTCTTTAAAATGCTCGATGATTTCATAAAAGATCATGAAAATGGAAATGGTGCCCAAGAATTAGAATACTCTCTTGCAAAAGGAGTTGATAAAATAGACAATCAAAGCGATAAAATTATTATTCATCGTCAAGAAATCAATGATAATTCCTCATCACAAAATTATGATGATGGAAAATTTTGCAAACCTATCAAAAAAGATGAATTGTTATTTGAATATATTTTTAGAATTAATGGTAAAGAAGGTAGAAATTTAAGAGGAGCAATCATTGGCTTAAATCCTGTTAAATTTCATGGCAATCCTTTTAATCTTAAAGACGAAAGTATTTATACACAAGAATTAGAAGATAGAATAAGATATTTTAGGCTTTTTAAATAAAGATCGTATAGGCTATAGCATCACAAATGACATCAAAATAAAACAAGTAGGACTAAAAACTACAGGTTCTATTAAAACAGATACTCAAGAAGATATAAAACTAGAAATTTACAACCATGATGTAAGCGATGATGCAATTAAATCGGGTATTGTTAATGTTAAAGCATCTAATATTAAAGTCAATGGAAATATTGGAGCAACTGAAATTCATGCAAAAAATTTAACTGTCAAAGGGCTTACACACAAAAAAAGTTTAATCTATGCGCAAAATTCTTCTATTTTTATTCATAAAGGATATATAAAAGCAGAAAATGTATATATTAAAAATTTAGAAAATGGCGCAGTAGAGGCAAAAAATGTTTATATAGAAAATTGCGTAGGAGGCACGATTAAGGCTGAAAATATCTATATTTGCAATCTACTAACCGATAACATTTTATATCCTGATAAAAAGTTAGTGATATCAGATTGTATAAAAACCAAAAATACGATTATTTGCGATTTTAAAAACAATGATTTAGAATGTGAAAATTTAAAAAATTTAGGCATAAAAGTACAAAATACTCTTGCCATAATCACTGCGAAGACAAAAAATCTTTATAATCATTTAATCAATAATCAAGTTAGAGCCATACAAGCAAAAAAAGAAAAAAATCCTTTACCTGCACAAACCAACTTTATAAATTTGTATGATTCAAAGATCAATGATTATAATCATTTAGTAAGCTTATACGCTAAATTCATTAAGATCAAATTTCAAATTGATACAAAAATAAATTCTTTAGAGCAAATGCAACAAACGACTAATATCTATATCAATGCACAAGAAATCAGCAATGATAATTTATTGCTATTTGAAGCCGAGACAAAAAAAGAAGAGATCAGATACACTTTATCTTCAAATGATTCTCAAAAACATTTCTATATAGAGAAAAAAGGAGATAAACAAGAATTACAATCAAGCCATTATAACGAAATTGAAATAGAAGATTTAAAATCCAATTATGAAGAATTAAAAAAGGTAAATTCTTTTTAATTTACCTTTTCATACTGATAGCTTTTTGTATCATTTGATCGCTGGTTGTGATACTTTTAGAACTTGCATCAAAAGCTTTTTGAGTTACTATAAGATTAGACAATTCAACGCTTAAATCAACATTGGATTGCTCTAAATATCCGCCTTTAAATTTAGCGGTATTTACCACTTGTCCATTTTTCAAAATAAAGCTTGGATCTCCACTATTAGCAGTTGCTGCGAAGATATTATCCCCCATAGCTGCTAAACCTTGCTCATTGATGAAATTATAAAGTGCAAGTTTTCCCACAACAGCATTTTTTCCATTGCTAAATTGCGCGACTACGCTACCATCATCTGTGACTTGATATTGCTGAAAAAAGCCTTCTGCTAAGCCATCTTGCTGAGTAATGATATTTTTTTCCTTGCCTTGCTGCACATAAACTCCACTATATCCTGATCCTGGTTTGCTTGGATCATAAGGCGAACCTAAATCTATATTGATATTTCCACCATTAGGATTTGCAATGCTGGTGATATTATTTTGCAATAAAGCTCCATTTTTATCAAATACCATACTTCCTTCAGTTGGATTGCCAACAGCCTTGCCATTAGAATCATAAATTTGAGCCGTTGCTTTATAAGTGATATTATCACCTTCTTGAGGCAAAACTCTTTCCAAAGTCACTCTAAGAACGCTTTTGCTTCCATCAGCATTATAAATTGGTGCTTCTAAGATATCTTTATTTGCTTTTTCTTGTTCAGTTGAAACTTGCACAGAGCTTAATTTTATACTATCAGGATCTAAACCCTTTAAATCTAATTCATTGCTTTTAAAGCTTAAATTATCATCCAAAGTCGCCTCAAAGCTTGTTTTAACCCCTTGGCTATCAACAAAATTTAAAAGGACTCTATCCCCTGCTTTAGCACTGAAAACATCTTCTTTGCTTATACTACCACTGACTACATATTTACCATCTTCTGTTTTAGTAAGAGTAAATTTACTAGGATCAACATCAACTTTTACAACTTCTTTGCTTGTATTTGTGCTTAAATTGCCACTCCATTTTACGTTTTTGGTTGGTTCTGGATTTAAATACATATTAGTTGGAACTTGTATAGGTTTTTGAGTTGTAGTCGTGCCTATACCAAAAGCATTATTTGAATTAACTGTAAAGCCACTATTAACCGGACTTCCAGTATTTAAATAATCCCCCATCAATCCTGCTACCCTATCGCTATAAGTGATTCCACCAAAAGCAGGATTCATTGTTCCTAAAACAAAGTTTCCATAAGAATCCACTAAATATCCGTTTGCATCTCTTCTAAAAGTTCCATTTCTTGTATAATAAGCGTTTCCATCAGCACCTAAAACACCAAAGAAACCTTTTCCCTGTAAAGCAACATCAAATTCACCGCCTGTAGCGACAACAGAACCTTGCTCAAATCTTACTTGAGAAGACGCCGCACCGCCACCATAACCACCTTGAGCTGGGTTGGTTGATTGGCTAGTGATTGTGCTATAAAATATATCTTTAAATTGTGCGTCAGAATGCTTAAAACCGGTTGTATTAACATTGGCGATATTGTTAGCGGTAACATCGATACCAAAACTATTATTCTTAACTCCGGAAATTCCATTATAAAATGCATTCATCATGGCTAAAATCCTTAGCTAAAATATTTTCTAGTATTTGTATCCGAAGGTTTTTCCTCACCCTCTGAAGGTTTCTCATCTTCTGAAGGTGTTTCTGAAGGCTTTTCATCCGGTTTTTCTTCAGGGGTTTGCACTGTAGAATTGCTTGAGGTTTTATAATCTGAAATTTCAGCGATGTCATCAAAACTTACATACTGACCCCCCATTTTAGCATAAGCAACCCCATCAACAAATTTAATTGATTCTATAGGATAAGATCCGTAATTTGCGGTGATTTTTTCTCCATTTTTATTGTTATATACCACTTTAACGCTATATTCACCATCCCCAGCATAAACGCCATCATTATTTCTACCTGGCCACTCTAGAGTAAAGAGTCCTTTTGAAACTTCTTGACCTTCACTACTCTTTTCAGAATAAACCAATTTATTATTTTTATCATAAATTTCAAGTGTTAAGCCTTTATTGTCAGAATCTTCAGGTAAATACATCTTTAAAGCGATTACCTCATCAGAACCCGTAAGCTTAATGGTATTGTTATTAACAGTTGCCATTTTACCAATAGCCCCTATAGCTGAAGTACTCATACTGGTTGAAAAAGAAGCTGAAAGTTTTTGCATAGTCTCAACCATTTTTTGCATGGTTGTATTTGTATTTTGCTGCATTTCAAGAGCACTAAGCTGTGAAGTTTGAGTAAGCATTTTATCACTATCCATAGGATCTGTCGGATCTTGATGTTGCAACTCGATCAAAAGAAGTTTTAAAAACGCATCTTTATCAAGTGTCGCGTTAGGATTGCTGACTATACCGGAATTATTACTGCTGCTTGTTGAACTTGAACTATCAGTCTTTGTTGAACTGCTTGTGGAGCTTGAACTATTGCTGACTGGTGTCCAGTTAAGATTGCTATTCCAATTTGTTGTTGCCATCATAAAATCCTTTTTATATTTAAGTCTTTTTTAATTAAAAGCAAAAAGTATTCCAACTTTAGAAATATTTTGCTAAAACGAGTTCTAAATTAATATTTGATTTTTCATTATTGTTTTCTATGGCATCCTTAAAACCATATCCACTACGATTTTTACCTTTATTTTGATTTTGTTCTTTTCTTCCTTGATCGCTAAAATTCATTTCAAGTCCAGTAAATCCCATATTAACAAGGGAATTTTTAAACTCGGATTGATGTTGCATAAATAAATTCATAGCATTAGTGTTAGAATTAAAATTAATATGAAGATTACTTCCTCTTTGCACCAAAGTAACTTCAACTTCACCTAAATTATTTGGATTAAGCGTGATGCTTAATTTTGTAATAGGTGCTTTATAATGCTCTACCGCGTCTTTAAGATCATTAGAGAAATACTGCAAAGTCTCTTTTGGCGTGATATTTCTAGTATTATTTTGATTGACCTTACTTAAATCTTTTACCAAAGAATTTAAATCCTCTAAACCGATTTTATTAGCCGTTTCATCGTGATGATTTTTATTTTGATCAAGATTGAAATTATTTTTTGTTTCTTCCTTGTTGGTATTAAGGTGTGTATTATCCTTATTTTGCACCACTTGAGTTTTATTTAAATTTTCAAAATTAACTTTTTGATCATTTAAATTCAATTTTAAATCTTGATTATTAGTTTTATTGTCTTTTAAAGTCAGATCTTTAGGAGTTAGATTAGAACTTAGATTTTGAGAATCTTTGAGTATTTCTTTATTGGAAATTTTATCTGAATTTATGTTTTGAATTTCACTTTTTTTGCTCTGTTCTTTTAGATTCTTTGAAAGATCTACTTCTTCTAAATTTTGCATTTGATCTTTTGAAATATTTTGCTTTTTATCCTCTTGATTGTTTAAATTTTTTAAAATATCTTTCATGCTTTCTTGATCTGTGTCAAGTTCATTATTTTTATTATTTTTAATATCTTTTAAAAGATCATCTAACTGAATTGGTTCTTTTTTGGTGTTTAAGGTTTCAAGTTTATCGCTTTTGATTTTTGATTTCTCATTTTCTTGACCTTTTATAATAGAATCTAAATTCTTTAAAGTCTGAGAAAGCAAGGAGCTGTCGTCTTTTTTATGGGGGTTATTTTTTTGCAAATTTTGATTTAAATTTTTACTCACATGAGCGATTTTATTGTTAATGATTTCTTTAAAAACATTATCAACAACACCTTTAAAAAAATCCGCTTTATCAAGATTTGGAAAAGTAGCTTTTAAATCAAGCAAACGATCTACTTTGATATTTTTCACATTTAAGCCTAAATCTTTAGCAATATCTAAAAGCTCATTGAGATTGTTTGCACCTTTTAAAGCATTAAAATTAGCTTCAGTTTTTACAAGCTGACTCAATTGGCTTGAAAGATTTGCGAGTTTAATATCTGCGGTATCTGTTTTTAATTTATCAAGCAAGGAAAGAATTTGCATAAAAGATGCTGATTCGAAAATACTGATTTTATCACTATCGTCAAATGATCCCTTTTGAAGTTTATTGATCGCTTCATTTACCACTTCTTTTTCGCTGATCTTCATATGATCAGGCAAAAATTCATTGGTTTCATCGATGGAATTAAGTAAAGAATTTAAGAAATTCTCTCTATCATCTTCTGCGTTTTGAGTGACATTTTCTTCTTTATTTGCATTAGATTTTTGACTTGTTTTTGTTGTTTTGCTAAAAGAATCACTTGATGAAGTTTTACTCGGAGCAAGACTTAAAACATCGTTTTGCGGGGCTACATTTGACATGATCTTTCCTTAAATTTATTTTAAAAATTCATCTGCTGCCAAGTTAGGAAACCTTTCTTCTAAATATGAGTTTTCATAAATTTTTATCATTTTGTTATCATTTAAAAGAATAAGAATTTCCAAAAGCTCATCTAAATTTTTCGCTTGTGTAATTTTTTCAAAATTTTCTTCATTTTCTAGAATCGCTGCAAGATCGCTTGAAATTCTCACCATTTTTTCATCTTTATTTGACTTTAAAATCTCCAAAAGATCCAAAGCTTGAAGTAAAACTTCATTTTTTCTATCGATTAAATCTAAATTTAATGGTATAAATAATTCTTCATTTAATGGTTTTGACATGATTAATTTCCTTATTTAAAATGATATTTGTCAAGATAAAAGCAAGAAGTGTTCCAACTTTTTATTTTTCTAAAATTAAGCAAAATTTTTATATAATCTTAGCTTTGAATTTAATAATGGAGAATCTTTTGGAAAATATCAGAAATATAGCTGTTATTGCACACGTTGATCATGGCAAAACAACAATGGTAGATGAATTGCTTAAGCAATCAGGAACTTTTAGCGAAAGAGAACAAATTTCAGAACGCGTAATGGACAGTAACGATATAGAAAAAGAAAGAGGTATTACCATCCTTTCAAAAAATACTGCTATTAATTATAAAGGAACAAAAATAAACATCATAGACACTCCAGGCCACGCCGATTTTGGGGGAGAAGTAGAACGTGTTTTGAAAATGATTGATGGGGTTTTACTTTTAGTTGATGCCCAAGAAGGCGTTATGCCACAAACTAAATTTGTGGTTAAAAAAGCTTTATCTTTAGGGCTTAAACCTATAGTCGTGATCAATAAAATCGACAAACCAGCAGCCGATCCTGAAAGAGTAATCAATGAAATTTTTGATCTTTTTGTAGCACTTGATGCAAACGATGAACAACTTGATTTTCCTATCGTTTATGCGGCCGCAAAAAATGGTTATGCCAAATTAGATCTGAATGATGAAAGTGACAATATGGAGCCACTTTTCCAAACTATTCTTGAAAAAGTTCCTGCGCCAAGTGGCACAAATGATAATCCTTTGCAACTTCAAGTTTTCACGCTTGGTTATGATAATTTTGTGGGCAAAATAGGAATTGCAAGAATTTTTAACGGTGTAGTGAAAAAAAATCAAAATGTAATGCTTGCAAAAGCTGATGGAACAAAAGTCAATGGCAGAATTTCTAAACTTATAGGTTTTATGGGTTTAGAAAAAATGGATATTGAAGAGGCAAAAAGTGGCGATATAGTCGCGATAGCTGGTTTTGAAGCTTTAGATGTTGGTGATAGCGTTGTAGATCCTAACAATCCTATGCCACTTGATCCACTCCACATAGAAGAGCCAACGCTAAGTATCGTTTTTTCAGTCAATGATGGCCCATTAGCAGGAACAGAAGGTAAGCACGTTACTTCAAATAAAATCGCAGAACGCCTAGAAGCAGAGATGAAAACGAATATCGCGATGAAGTATGAAAGCACGGGCGAAGGTAAATTTAAAGTCAGCGGTAGGGGTGAACTTCAAATCACTATCTTAGCTGAAAATATGCGTAGAGAAGGCTTTGAATTTTGCATGGGAAGACCAGAAGTTATTGTAAAAGTAGAAGATGGTGTAAAAACCGAACCTTTTGAACATTTAGTGATTGATGTACCAGAAGAATTTAGCGGTGCTGTGATAGAAAAACTAGGCAAAAGAAAAGCTGAAATGAAAACAATGGCACCAACAGGAGATGGACAAACAAGACTTGAATTTGAAATTCCAGCTCGTGGGCTTATAGGCTTTAGATCTCAATTTTTAACCGATACCAAGGGCGAAGGCGTGATGAATCATAGCTTTTTAGAATTCCGTCCTTTTAGCGGTGCTGTTGAAAAAAGAAATAACGGCGCTTTGATCTCTATGGAAAATGGCGTGGCTTTGGGATATTCTTTATTTAATCTCCAAGAACGCGGTGTGCTTTTTATCGATCCGCAAACTAAAGTTTATACGGGAATGATCATAGGGGAACATTCTCGCCCAAATGATTTGGATGTAAATCCTATCAAAGGTAAAAATCTAACCAATGTTAGAGCCAGTGGAAGCGATGACGCTATAAAACTTGTTCCACCTAGAAAATTAAGTCTTGAAAGGGCTTTAGAGTGGATAGAAGAAGATGAACTCGTAGAGGTAACTCCTCAAAATATCCGCGTACGCAAACGCTATCTTGATCCAACCCAAAGAAAAAGAATGGAAAAAGCAAAATCTTAATGGATGCTTTAGAACATCAAAGAATTCTCATATCTAAACGCTTGAAAATTTTAAAAATTTTAAGCGTTTTTGAGTCTTTGATCGTATTATTTTTAGCTTTTGTTTTTATAAGAGATGCGGTGATATCTCTTATTTTAGCTGTATTTGTAGGTATTTTTTTCTTTCGTTTCACTTCTAAAAAACTTATTCTTGCCAAAAAAGAATTGCAAATTAACACTCTTAATCTTTTTCTTAAACGCCACGGAGCTAAATTTAAAAAAGAGGGCTTAAGCCAAAAAGATTTTTTAAAATTGGAATTTGTTTCAAATTTAAAAGATTTTAAAAGCCAAAATTGCTTTGATTTTAAGGAATTTAAAATCTATGATGTGCAATTTATCAATGAAAACAAAGATTTTTTTTGTGGAATTTTACTCCAGAGTTTAAAAACAAACAAAAAACATGATTTTAATGATGAAAAAAATATCTATGCCAAGCTTAAAAACAAAAATTTCACTCTAGATCATATCTTTAATAAAAACAATTATTTTCTTATTGCAACTTTGCAAAATCCTTTTTTTATCGATCTTAGTCAAAATTTAAAAGATAATTTTGAAATTTTAGAAAAAAATTTAAATTCCATCAAAAATAAATTTCTTTAGCCGATATAATCTATACAAAATTTTGTAATATTAAATACTTAGACTTAACATTTAAGTTTTAATGTGATAAAATGGAATAAAATAACCAAAACTAAGGAGAAAACTCATGAAAAAACATGTTTTATTGTTAGGCCTTTGTTTAGGTTTAAGCCTAAATGCAAAAAATGTAAGCGATTACAAAGTAGGCGAAGAACTAAATGACAAAGAAGGAGTTGCTTATTTTAAAGAGCTTTCAAACAGACCTGAACAAGAATGGCCAAATAAAAATTTAAGTATCAATGACGTGCCAAAAGGCAAAGAAGGAGACTTAATCCGCTATGGTATCAAGCTTTTAAGTAAGACAGAAAGCACCTTAGGGCCTTATAGCAAACTCAAAAAAACAAGCAATGAGGTTAATTGTATCTCTTGTCACATGGATAATGATGGCAATGGCTTACCGGGGACAAAAAAATACGTGATCCCATTTTTAAATGTTATGAACAATTATCCAAGATTAGACATAGAAACCATGAAAATCATTTCTTTAGAGGATAGAATTCGTGGTATGGGTGGAACTGATTCTCATAAATTTCCTAACAATTCTAAAGAAATGAAAGCGATTTTAGCGTATTTTAAATGGCTAAAAAGTGCCTATGGTATCAAAGATGGAGTGAAATTGCAAGGTGAGTTTTTTGCTAAGATGAATTTCCCAAATCGTCCAGCCGATCCGGTTCGTGGTAAAAAACTTTTTGAAGAAAATTGCGTCGCTTGTCATGGAGAAAGAGGACTAGGGGTAAAAAATGCAAACTATGAAAAAGGCACTGGGCATTTATATCCATCATTGCTTATCTATCCTGATGGCGGACACATGGCTATGATCCCATTTTTGGCAAGATTTTTAAAATCTGCTATGCCTTTTGGTGCAAGTGCTGACAATCCGATCTTAAGTGATGGTGATGCTTTAGATATCGCAGCTTATGTTAATACAGGCTTTGTAAGAATGCCGATCGTTACAACAGAAAACCGCGCAGGACTTGACACCGCTTATAGCAAATCTCCGTCCTTAAAGCCTGAGTATTTTGCTTCACCACAACAAAATTTAGATCCTAAAGAATACATCAAAGTCAAATACGGACCTTGGAAAAATCCAAACTATTTTCCAGGAGAATAATTGATTTGGGGCTCTCCCAAATCAATCTTCTTTTGCTAAATTTTCAAGACTTTTAATCCCTTCTTCACCGATTAAATTTTCACCTTTTAAATCACTAAATATCGCGTTTAACGAACTCACAATAGCTGTAGAATTAAAACTTAAATTCTCAATAGCCCTTTCTCTTTTTTTCCATATATTTTGCAAGGCTCTTTTTTCAGCTTCAAGCTCTTCTCTCATGGTTTGGTAAGTTTTAAGTATAAAAGTGATTTGAGTGTTAAATTCTTTAGAATTTAGATATTCATATAAAATATGATTTTTTTCATCTTTATTTTGCAAGGCATTTTTTAATTTGTAAGCGTTGATTATACTTTCTCTAAGCACAGCTAAGACACCTTTAAATTCGGCAAAAGTGCAGATTAAAATTCCTTCTTTAAAATGCGTTTTTTCTTTATCTTTAGGCATGGTTTTTGTGATCAAAACCGCGATATCACTTTTTGCAGCTATGCTATCTAGTTTTAACTTGTCTAGCCATTCTTTATTGAATTCTTTGGTGCGTTTGCTCTCGTATAAAATCTTGCCACAAGTATTTCCAAAAGCATCCTTAACGATGTGCAAACAATCCGCCCCATTAACACCCTTTGGCACTTCTTTAACCTCATCGCTAAAATATTCATTTTGGATATATTCTTCGATGAGTAGTTCCGCCGCTTCGCCTTGGAGTTGCTGTGAGCCTTGCTCGACTTTACGTTTTGCCGCATCAAGTTCTTGAGTGACACTTTTAAATTTGATCTCAAGTTCTTTAAATTTTATGTCTTGCTCTTCATTTTTGCTTTGAAATTCAAGACGAATTTTTTCCTTTTCTAGCTCTAAATTTTTTCTTTCCTGCTCTTTAAATTCTTTAAAAGCCTCTTCTTTGATTTGCAATTTTAATCTTTCTTCATTTTCTTTTTGTTCTCTTTTTAGCCTTTCATTTTCAGCCTTTAAAGTCAAAAGTTCGCTTAGTTCTTTGCTTTTTTTATCGAGCTCTTCTTGCATGATTTTCTTTTCATTTTCATGTTCTTTAGCGAATTTCTCCATAAAATCTTTTTGAAAAATTTGCTTTTGCAAAAGTGCTTCTTGTTCGATTTTTTGTTTTTCGATGTCAAGTTTTTGGCTAACTTGCTCACTGATGAGTTTTTCTTGTTCTGCCTTTTGTGCTTTTAGCTCGGATAAAATTTTAGAATACTCCGCCCTTTTTTCATTGACTTCTTTTTCAAATTCTTGCTTTTGTTTTTGCATATCTAGTTTAGCTTTGTCTAAAATTTGAGTGTATAAAGCCAAGCTAATATCGATAAAATTTCCGCAATTTGGACATTTTATTTTTTCATTTTGAAAATTTTGCAAATTCTTTCCTTTTGTTAAATGGATTTTTTATAAAAATTATATTAAATTATAGCTTTTTACTTTTTAAAAAGGGAATTTATGCAAAAACAAACACAAATTCACGGCTTTAAAAAATTAAAACTTATTATCATCCTTGCTTTGATGTCAAGCATAGCGCCACTTTCTACGGATATGTATTTGCCTGCGCTTTCTCACGTACAGCAAAGCTTTCAAACGAGTTCTTTTTTAACCCAATTAAGCCTTGCGAGTTTTTTCATCGCTTTTGCCTTAGGGCAGCTTATATATGGGCCTTTAAGCGATGTTTTTGGGCGAAAAATTCCTGCTTTAATAGGAATTTTGTTTTTCATACTCTCTAGCTTTTTTTGCGTGATCATTGACAATATTTATGCTTTTATCGCTTTAAGATTTTTCGAGGCTCTTGGAGGATGTGCTGGAGTTGTGATCGCAAGAGCGATCATTAATGACTTATTTGAGATCAAAGAAGCGACGGGAATTTTTGCCTTGATGATGGTTTTTAGCTCTCTTGCACCTATGCTTTCGCCTACTTTTGGTGGATTTTTGCTTGAGTATTTTTCTTGGCATAGTATTTTTGCTACGCTGTTTGCCCTTGGGATCACGCTTTTTTTAATGATACTTTTTGGGCTTAAAGAATCCGCACCCAAAGTTGCTGATAAAAAACAATTATGCCCTTATGAGGCTTTTAAAAAATACAAAATCGTTCTTAGCGATAAAGCTTTTTTCATCTGCGTTATTTGTGTATCTTTCGCACTGGCTGCGATGTTTGCTTATATCGCTGGATCGAGTTTTGTTTTTACGCAATTTTTTGGCATCAGTGAGCAAAAATTTGCACTGATTTTTGGAGCCAATGCCTTTGGATTTGTCATCTGTGCTAATATCAATGCGAGATTGGTTTTAAAATTTGAAAGCAAAAAAATTCTCTCTAAAGCTTTGGTAGTTATGCTTTTATCGACGATTGTTTTGCTTGTAAATGCTTGTTTTTTCCCGAATTTATTTCTTTTTGAATTTAGCCTTTTTACGAGTATAGCTATGCTTGGCTTTATCGCGCCAAATACTGTGACTTTGGCCATGGCAAGATTTAAAGAAAATAGCGGAACAGCTTCAGCTATACTTGGGGCTATGCAATTTGGCTTTGCTGGGACGATTTCTTACATCGTCGGTGCCATAAATGCAAATACACCGATAATCCTTGCTTTGGTAATGTTTATTTGCGTTTTGATCGCTAATGGAGTGTATTTCCTAGCTAAACCTAAAATTTAGCTAGGCACTATGGAATTTTTACGTGCGGTTTTTACAAAAGAATATGCCACTAAAGCAAAGGATAAAGTATATATTCCTCCGATTACGCTTAAAGGATCGAGTAGATTTTTCCCATTTGAAAAAAATCCTAAAGCAGGAATAATCAGTTTTGGTGAAATAATCATTATGACAAATCCTGTTAGATAACCACAAATTATAAAAAAATATCTCAATATATTTGACAATAATGAATTTGACAATAACAAATAAGCAATTAAAGCTATATGTATAAATAACAACAAAATATCAAATTCAATAACCCACCAAATATATTTTTCTATCAAAAACACTATATGAGCATTATAAATATTTTCAACAAAATATAAATTTGAAAAATTAAATTTTATAAAAAACCAAAAAAGAACAATTACCATTGAATTTAAAAAACCAAAAATTCCAAGCATTATAAAAAAAGAATGAAAAGCTTTTAATAAATCCGTATGATGTTCACAAAGATTCTTATAAAATATAAGCTGCCATCGCTCGATTTTTTCTTTCAAACTTTTGTCTTTTTTGTGCTCTAGTTCCAATTCTCTAGCATAAAGCTCTTGTGTTCTTAGTTCTGAAGCATCGATTTGATTATGATGGGCTATGCGATTACTCTTTAATTTTCTAAATAAATCCCTATAGTTTAACAAATCCTTATAGTTCTTTTCGGTATCTGAATTTATTTTAGCTTCGATTTCATTAAAATTATATTGTATGTATTTGTGCTCTATATTAAATTGATTAGAAAATGTGCAATTTATAAAATTTGGTTTATTGATTTTTGATTCATGATTTAAAACGAAATTAACATCTTTAAAACGACTATATTATTAAATATCACATTTTCAAAATTTAACTCACTGATATTTAAGTTTTTAAAACTTGTAACATCTTTAAAGATTACATTTTTAAAATGATATTTTTGTTCCGTGCTTTTTTATTAGAAATAAATTCAGCATGATAAAATTCTACATCTTTAAAGATAAAATCATTATCTTTAAAAACTGTATCTATAAATCTAACCTCATCCTTAAATTTTGAAATACTAAAATTTACCCTAGCTTGAAATGTTACTTTATCAAAAAAACTGTATTTTTAAAAATTGTTTCTCTAAAACTATTTTCTATTATCT
>NZ_JACHTP010000005.1:0-78498 GCF_020135855.1 Campylobacter sp. B0100352/1 | reverse complement strand
TTAGCTTGTATTGTTTTTTTGTATAATAAATACCGAAAATTAGTTATTTTTAATAAAATAATTATATTTTTTAATCAATTTATAAAATTAAATCTCAAATAATTACAAAAAATTTATTATAATTATCAAATCAAAAATGTTAAATTTAAAAGGAGATTTCTAAATGAAAAAAATATTTATTACTTTTTGTATTGTTTTAACGAGCTTATGTTTTACAGCTTGTCAAAAAGATAAAAATAATAATCAAACAGATTCAAATACAACTTTAAGTCTAAAAGTAGGGACAGATCCTAATTACAAGCCTTTTAATTATAAGGAAAATTCAATTCTTACTGGCTTTGATACGGATTTAGTTAATGCTATTGGCAAAAAAGAAAACATGGAAATCACTTGGGTTCAAACTAGTTTTGATGGTTTAATCCCTGCTTTAAAAGCTGGAAAAATTGACATGATTGCCTCTGCTATGAGTGCGACTGATGAGAGAAGACAAAGTGTTGATTTTACACAACCTTATTTTAAAAGCAAAAATCTTTATATTAAATTAAAAACTAATAATGAAATCAATTCCAAAAGTGATTTAGAAGGCAAAAAAATAGGCGTACAACTTGGAACATTACAAGAAAATTCTGCAAAAAAAATCAAAAATGCAGAAATTCAAGCTAATAAAGATTTAAATATCGCTGTTTTAGCGTTAAAAAACAATAAAATTGATGCTATTATTATAGATCAAGATGCAGCAAAAGGCTTTCTTGCTGAAAATCCAGAACTTGTAAGTTTTTATCAAGAAAATGATGATAGCGAAGGCTTTAGTTTTGCTTTTGATAAAGATAAACAAAAAGAAGCCTTAGCTCGATTTAACAAAGGTATTGATGAACTAAAAGCTGATGGAACTTATAATAAACTTTTAAAAAAATATGATTTAGAATAAAATATTAAAAATACAAAATTGTATTTAAGGAATCATTATGCTTTATATCTATACTAAAACAGAAAATGCCTTAGTGCAAAGAATTTGCTTTAATTTGGATGAAAATATACAAAAACTACCTGAAAATATTTTATGGATAGATTTACTTCATCCAAGCATAGCTGAGATCACTTTTATTGCTAATAAATTTGATCTTGAATTTCCAACTAAAGAAGAAAGTCAAGAAATAGAACTCAGTGCAAAATATTGGGAAGATAATGCAACTATCACTATTAACGCACATTTTTTAATCAGAGATTATAAGCATAATGAAGATAAAGCGAGCCCTAACAATCTTAGTACAGAAATAGTCACCTTTACAACGGCTAAAAATATTTTATTTACGATAAGATATAGCGAATTTAGCACCTTTGAAGAAATTCAAGCTAGAATACTTGCAAGTCCTAAAAATTTTGAAGATGGATACGATATCATTGATAAAATGTTTGAAGTACGTGTTGAAAAAGATGCCGACTTGCTCGAATGGGTAGATAAAGAAGCAAGACGATTAAGAATAAGCGTCTTGGAAAAAAAAGATGAATATAGCTATGATGCAATGTTAAAAGATATCTCTAGCTTACAAGAATTAAATATGCGTGTTAGAGATTCTCTTTTTGACAAAAGAAGAGCAATGACTTCTTTATTAAAAAGTGATAAAATAGATAAAGATATCAAACAAAATTTAACCATAGTTCTTAAAGACTTAAATTCCTTGGTTGAATTTAGCGTTTCTCAGCTTAATATTTTAGATAACATACAAACAATTTTAGCAAGTCAAGTCAATATAGAGCAAAATAAAATTATTAAACTTTTTACAGTTGCAACAGTTGCTATGATGCCACCAACACTTATTGGGACAATTTATGGGATGAATTTTAAATTTATGCCCGAGCTTGATTTACATTATGCCTATCCTATCGTACTGTTTATCATGGTTGTTTCTATCATACTACCCGTAGTCTTTTTTAAAAAGAAGGGTTGGCTTTAAGAACAAAACAAGGAGAATTTATAAATGGATATAATAAAAATTGGAATTTTAACCCTAAGTGATCGTGCCAGTAGTGGTATATATGAAGATAAAGCAACAAGCGAAGTTGAAAGAATACTTAATTCTTTCATAAAAAATAAAATTGATTATTTTAAAGAACTTATTCCAGATGATTATGATTTAATCATACAAAAATTACTTTATCTAAGTGATGAAAAAAAATGTGATTTGATTATAACAAGTGGTGGAACAGGGCCTGCATTGCGAGATGTAACCCCAGAAGCAACTGAAGCTGTATGTGATAAAATAATGCCTGGATTTGGAGAATTAATGCGTTTAGAAAGTTTAAAATATGTCCCTACTGCAATACTATCAAGACAAACTGCGGGAATTCGCAATAAAACTCTCATTGTAAATCTTCCAGGAAATCCTAAAGCTATAATGGAATGCCTAAATCCTATATTTCCAGCTATCCCTTATTGTATAGATTTAATTGGAGGCTCTTATATAGAAAATAATGATGAAGTGATTAAAATATTTCGCCCTAAAAAATGCTAATAATTTATTGATTAGCCTTAATAAGCCTACTAAGCTGTCTAGCCAGCAAACTTGCACTGGCTTCATCTTTACTTATTTTTTGAATTTTACGAGTAAAATTAAAAAGCCTATCATCCAAAATAGCATCGTTAAATGAAACTTTATTTTTCAAATCTTGTTTTTGAGGTATTTTTTTCTTAAACATTTCTCATCCTAAAATTATAAAAATTTAAAAAATAATTTTAATGTATATTGTACTAATAATTTCTTTAATGATTAACTTTATTTCATGATTTTAAGTTAAAATTCAAAACAAAAATATTTTTATTTTTAAGGAAAAATATGATTTTAATTGCAATTTTATTTCTTTATACAGTTATATTATCTTTTATTTCTTATCAACAAATTGGTTTTTTAAAACAAGAAAAACAAAAAAAAGCACAAATTTTAGACGAAAATGACTATAAAAAAGCAGCTAATATTGCTATAGACAATGAAAAATTTAAATTATTCTCTAATTTGTATTCATTTTTTATAAATGCTGCTTGGCTTGGTTTTGGTTTTTATTTTCTTAAAAATTTGATTATTGAGGAGAATTCACGTCTTGAAAATACTTTATTTTTGTTAGCATTTTTAATCATAACAAGTATTATAAATTTACCCATTAGTTTTTATGAGCATTTTGTAAAAGATAAAGCTCACGGATTTTCAAATATGACTTTAAAAATTTTTATCCAAGATAGCATAAAAAGCATACTCTTAACCTTAATATTTGGCTTTTTCATCATCTATGCTTTGCTTTTTTGTTATGATTTTTTTGGGTCATTATGGTGGATTGCTGCTTTTGTATTTTCATTTTTTGTTATTTTACTTATAAATATCATTTACCCTACTCTAATTGCTCCTATATTTAATAAAATTCAAAAATTAGAAGATGAGAATTTGCAAAATAAAATTTCTTCTTTAATGCAAAAATGTGGTTTCAATGCAAATGGAATTTATGTAATGGATGCAAGCAAAAGAGACAAACGCTTAAATGCTTATTTTGGAGGACTTTTTAAAAATAAAAGAGTTGTGCTTTTTGATACTCTATTAAAGGCACTTAATGAAAAGGAACTTTTGGCTGTTTTAGGGCATGAGCTCGGACATTTTGTTCATAAAGACATCATAAAAAATCTATTTAGTAGTGCTTTTATGATGCTTTTACTTTTTTTTATTTTTGCACATTTACCACAAATTCTATACACACAAACACACTTAGATAATATCAGCGCTGGAGTTTTTGCACTTTTACTCATTTTTAGCAATGTATTTAGCTTTATTATTTCGCCTTTGATTAATTTTTTAAGTAGAAAAAATGAATTTGCAGCCGATTTACATGGAGCTAAAGTCACTCACAAAGAAGACATGAAAAACGCTTTAATAGCATTAGCAAGAGAAAATAAAGCCTTTGTTAAAACGAGTAAAATTTATAGCTTTTTTTATCTTAGTCATCCAAGTATTTATGACAGAATTAAGGCTCTTTCTTGACCATAAAAGAAGCTTTAAAACGGGCAAAATCTAGACTAAAAAACCATGAAAACGAAGCCATTTTTATACTTTGTGAGTATCTAAATAAAGATAAAACATGGCTTTTTTTAAATCAAGAATTAAATTTTGATCCAAAAATATACTTTGAACTCATTGATCGCTTTAGCAAAGGAGAGCCTTTTGAGTATATTTTTGAAAAAGTAGATTTTTGGGGTTTAGATTTTCAGATAAACAAAGGCGTATTAATACCTAGATACGACACAGAAATATTATTGACTCAAATTTTAAATTTATGCAAAATTCATCAATTTGAAAATATCTTAGAAATAGGCTTTGGTAGTGGAATTTTAAGTATTGTATTAGCCAAAGAACTCAAAATTAATCTCACCGCTTGTGATATCAATCCTAAAGCATTAGAACTTGCTAAAAAAAATGCAAAATTTCACGGAGTAGAAAAACAAATCGATTTTAAGCTTTGTGATTTTTCCACATTAAAAGATAATTATGATTTTATTTTTTCAAATCCTCCCTATATAAAAAATTCCTACCCTATAGATATTTGGGTGCAAAGCGAACCTAAAGAAGCTTTATTTGGCGGAGAAAAAGGTTATGAAATTTTAGAAAAAATCATTCAATTTAGCTACTCACAAAAGGTAAAATTTTTAGCCTGTGAATTTGGCTATGATCAAAAAAAAGTTTTAGATAAAATTTTAAAACAATATCATTTTTCAAATTTATTTTTTAAAGATGAAGCTGGACATGATCGAGTTTTTATTGCAAAATTTACTCAAGGCTAAAATTCTTATGCTAAGATAACTAAAAATCAAAAAAAATAAGTTGGAGAAAATTTTGAAAGCTGTTAATTTATTTTTACTTGCAGCCATGATAGGTATAGAACTTATACTTGGCATTGTCGTTGCACCTGTTATTTTTTATCCTCAAAATTTTATTGGAGATGGAATTTTAAGTCATTATCAAAGTGGAATTTTAATGACACAAATTTTTATAAAAATGGGATATTTGCTGCTTATTGTTTCAACCATAAATATCTTATTTGAAATTTTTTCTTATTTTAGAGAAAAATTTAATTTTAAAATTAAATTTTCAAAACTAATGTTAAGTTTAATTATTTTAATTTTAAGCTTAGTTTTTGTATTTTATTTTACTGAACAAATTATCTCTATGCAAAAATTAGGCGAACAAGCAACCACTAGTACTGAATTTACTAGCATACACAGTGCAAGTGAAATCACTTTGAAAATAATTTTAGTATCTCAAATATTTTTATATTTTTTAAGTTTTAAAATAGAGAAAAAATGATATAATCAAAAAATTTAAATAAATAAGGAGGCACGCTATGATGATTTCTGATGCAACCATGATGCAACAAAACTACTATTTAAATAACGCCCAAAAAGCTAGTGATAAAGCTTTAGAAAATATTGCTGCTGTTCGTGCAATCAGTGGAGTTGATAGTGCAAATTTGGCTATTGCTGATTCTTTAAGATCTCAATCTAGTACAATAGATCAAGGAATAGCTAATGCTTATGATGCTATTGGTGTGTTACAAATCGCTGATGCTAGCTTGACAAATATTTCTCAAAGTGCCGATAGACTAAACGAGCTTTCAGTAAAGATGAATAACGCTGCTCTAAATGATTCTCAAAAGAATATGCTAAGAACAGAAGCTACAAGAATTCAAGATTCTATTAATGATTCTTTCAACAATGCAACCTATAATGGTAAAAATGTATTTCAAACTATGAACTTTGTTGTAGGAAGTGGTACTGAAACAGCAAACCTGAATTCACTTTCTACAGCGGGTCTTAGCATAGATAATCAAGATAGCATTACAAATTTTATGGATCAACTTGGTAGTCTTAGAAGTGAAATTGGCTCTGGTATTAATGCTATCACTTCAAATATTAATTCTAGTGTCCAAAATAGCATTAATGCAAAAGCAGCTGAAAATAATCTTTTAAATAATGATATAGCTAAAAATGTCAATGATTTTAATACCAACTATTTGAAAGAAAATGCAGCGGCTTTCGTAGCAGCTCAATCAAATATGCAATTACAAAGCAAAATCGCAAGCTTATTACAATAATTTTAAAGCCTTTTAAAAAAGGCTTTAAATACAATCATCCATGAATTTAGAACAAATTTTAGAAAAAACAAAAAATATTCATTTAGTCGCCGCAAGTAAATATACGGATTTTAATACCATTAAAAAATTTTTCGATCTTGGGATTACTGATTTTGGAGAAAACCAAGTTCAGGCTTTATCTCAAAAAAAACAAGAACTTGATAAAGAAAATTTAAATATCAAATGGCATTTCATAGGAAATTTGCAAAGCAATAAAATCAATCTTTTAATCAAACAAAAACCTATTCTTTGGCAATCTTGCAATGGTTTAAAAATTGCTCAAGCTGTAAATCAAAGACTTGATTATAAACTTGATACTTTGCTTGAAATAAACAGTGCTAAAGAAAAAAGTAAAAGTGGAATTGATTTAAATAAAGCAATAGAAGAATACATACAAATTCAAGAAGAATGCCCAAAATTAAATCTTTGTGGTGTGATGAGTATAGGCGCTAATGAAGAAGATCGAAATCAGATTATCAAAAGCTTTGAAACTACATTTAAAATTTATGAAAAATTACAAAAGTATGGTGCAAAAATTTGCTCTATGGGAATGAGTAATGATTTTGAACTCGCAATAAAATGCGGCTCAAATATGGTTAGATTGGGGAGTATTTTATTTAAAAATTAAAATCATCCCGCATATTTTTCAATAATCTTTTGGCTTATATTTTCAGATATAACAAAGTCAGTATGGTAAAGCAAACAAGAACCAGCACTGATGATTTTTAAAACAAGTTTGCGATTTCCCTTTTCATTTGGATTATGTGCATTTCTTGCTATATTGTGAATTTCATAAATTAATTCACGATTTAATTTAGAAATATCAAGTTCGATAATATTTTTTTCAAATTCTTTAGGTTCTTCAGTGAAATCTTTGTTTTCTTGGACTATTTTTTTAGTTGAAAATTTCTTAATCGCCTTAAAATCTCCTTCTTTAAGTTCTTTTAGCTTTTTAATTGTTCTTAAAGCAAAACTATCAACCTTACCTTCATCAGATTTATAACTTAATAAAAATCCATAGGCCTTGTTTTTTAATTCTTCATCTTTTAAAATATTTTCCAATTCTTCTATATTGGATTCAAAAACAGTTGCATCAAAGGTAGAATAAAAGTCTAAAATTTCGAGCCTACCATAACGTTTATTGTTTTTACTCATCATGGTTTTAAAGCCCTCTATTTTTCCAATACTCAATATCTCCCCATTACCCTTAAGCGATGAAAAATCGATACTTTTTACATAATCAATATCCTTAAACTCTTCATAAAAACGATCCAAAGGATGGCCAGAAACATAAATTCCTAAAATTTCTTTTTCAAAATCGAGCTTTTCCATGATTTCAAATTCGTCATTTTTGACGATAAAATTCGCTTGCAAACCACTAGAAAGCTCATCTTCTCCAAAAAGGGAACTTGCTGCATTTTTTCTTACTTCAGCCATTTTTCTTGAACCCTCTGAAAGATTTTCTAAGTTATCAAATAAACATTTACGCGTATAACCAAATTCATCAAAAGCACCAGCTTTAATAAGGCTTTCTAACGCTCTTTTATTGATTTTTGCAGGTTCTATTTTGCCTAAAAAATCATTAATATCTTTAAATTCTCCACTTTCTCTAGCTTCAAGTAAATTTTCAACTGCAGGAATTCCTACACTTTTAATCGCCCCTAAGCCATAAACAATCGCATCTTTTCCATCTTCTTGCTCTATGGCACTAAATTCGCGCATAGCTTTATTAATAGAAGGTGGTAAAAGTTTAATATTCATCTTTTTCATCTCATCTATATAAACAGCAATTTTAGTAACATTATTTTCTTCACTCGTTAAAAGTGCAGCCATAAATTCACTAGGATAATAAGTTTTCAAATAAGCAGTTTGAAAGGTAATGAGAGCATAAGCTGCGGAATGCGATTTATTAAAACCATAGCCTGCAAATTTTAAAATAAGCTCCCAAAGATCCTCAGCTTCTTTTCTATTATAGCCTTGTTTTTCAGCCCCGTCAGCAAATTCATCTTTTAATTTTTTCATTTTTTCAGGATCTTTCTTACCCATAGCACGACGTACAACATCTGCCCCACCTAAAGAAAATCCGCCGATAATTTGAACTATTTGCATAACTTGTTCTTGATAAACTATAACCCCATAAGTCGGCTCTAAAACTTCTTTTAAGACATCAAAAGGATATTTTATATCTTTTAAACCGTGCTTTCTATCAATAAAATCATCAAGCATTCCAGATTCCATCGGTCCTGGTCGATACAAAGCTAACACCGCAATTAGATCCTCGAATCTTTCTGGCTTAAGCCTTGCATTTAAGCTTTGCATGCCATCTGATTCTATTTGAAAAATCCCCAAAGTATTTCCACTTTGTATAGTTTTATAAACTTTAGGATCATTTACATCGATACTTTCCCAAATTATATCTTTATTGTATCGCTTTTTTATAAGATTGATAGCATTATTAATAACGGTCAAAGTTTTAAGACCCAAAAAGTCAAATTTAATCAAATCAACATCTTCTAAATGATCCTTAGAATACTGCGTTACTAAATGTCTTTCATCGTTTTTACTTTGCCTAAAAAGAGGAGTTTTTTTCCATAAACTTTCGTTTGAAATAACAACACCCGCTGCATGCATACCGGCATTTCTATTAAGCCCTTCTAAAGCTTTTGCATATTCCCAAACCTCATGCCCTTTAGGGTGTCTATCGATAAATTCTTTAATCTTTGGCTCTTTTTCATAGGCACTATCTAAAGTGATTTTAAGCTCTTCGGGGATAAGCTTAGCAAGCTCATCAGCATCAGGGATACTCATATCGCATACCCTAGCAACATCTCTAATCACCCCACGTGCCAATAACTTACCAAAAGTTATGACTTGTGCAACTTTATCAGAGCCATATTTATCAATAACATAATCAATCACTTCCCCTCGCCTATCTTGACAAAAATCAACGTCGATATCTGGCATAGAAACACGCTCTGGATTTAAGAAACGCTCAAAAAGCAAACTATAAGGCAAAGGATCCAAGTCTGTGATTTTTAAACAATAAGCCACTAAACTTCCAGCAGCAGATCCTCTTCCTGGCCCAACTGGAATGCCTTTGCTTTTAGCAACAGCTATAAAATCATGTACAATAAGCATATAACCTGAAAATTTCATATTTTTAATGATTTCAATCTCTCTTTGCAAACGTTCTTTATAATCTTTGTGCTTATCTTCATCTATGAATTTTAATCTTTCTTTTAAACCTTTATTGCAAAGATATTCAAAAACAATATCATCATTATCAAAACTGAATTCTTTTTTTTCATCTTTTAATTGCAGATTATATTCTTTAGCATATTCTCTAGTAAATTTAAAATTAGGAGGAGTTGGATTTCCTAAATTTAATTCTAAATTACATTTTTGTGCTACTTCTTGCGTATTTTCTATAGCCTCTGGGATATCTGAAAAAAGCTCTGCCATTTGCTGAGGAGTTTTTACATAAAATTCATGCACACTATGACGCATACGATCAGGATCGTTTAATTTTTTTCCCATTGCTATACACATAAAAACTTCATGCGCCGCAGCTCTTTCTTTAAAAGTATAATGTGTGTCATTTGTAGCTATAATTTTTATATTTAATTCTTTAGATAATCTTATAATATCATCATCAATGCATCTTTGATCATAAATACCATGTCTCATGATTTCTAAATAAAAATCATCTTTAAAAACATCTTTATACCACAATGCTGCTTCTTTAGCACTCTCATATCCTTTTGCACCAAAACGAGCATTTCTTTGGCTTTGGACATTTAAATGCCAATTAACCTCGCCTTGCAAACAAGCCGATGAACAAATAAGTCCTTCGCTATGTTTTTCTAAAATTTTTTTATTGATACGTGGATAATAATAAAGTCCATGAATATAACTTTGAGAGCTTAAATACATTAAATTTTGATAACCTATCTCATTCTTGGCATACAAACAAAGATGAAAACGCTGTCTAGAACTCTTATCGCTTATATCATCATGATTATGTAAATACGCTTCTAAGCCTATGATCGGCTTAATACCTCTTGATTTCATCGTTTGATAAAAATCAATAGCACCAAACATATTGCCATGATCTGTCATAGCTACGCTTGTAACTCCTTGCTCTTTTAAAGTATCTGCTAATTCCTTTAATTTATTAGCGCCATCAAGCAAAGAATATTCAGTGTGCAAATGAAGATGGGTAAATTGACTCATTATTTATCCTTGAAAAATGCTCAAAATATATTTTTATTATATTTTTTTATCGCTGAATTTTTAAGAATTTATTCTTTTAGATCATTTAAAAATTCAAAAAATATACTATAATTATAAAAAGTCTAAAAAGGAGATAAAATGCAAGTAAAAATTATTTATTGCAATCTTTGAAACTATCGTCCTCAAGCTGCACGTGTTGTAGAAGAATTAAAAAATAAATTTCAAGACATTCATATCGATTTTGAAATTGGCAATAAGGGCGATTTTATCGTGAAAGTTGATTCAAAAATAATCTTTTCAAAAATGGATCTTATAAATTGCGAAAGTGAAAGATTTCCACACGAAGGAGAAATACTTGATCTAATCGGCAAGATGTAAAAATATAGAATCTTTAAAATCGTTGTCATTTTAAAGATTCATATTCTTTTCCGATATAAATTTTACCTTGAGATTCTATCACTGGGCGTTTGATACAGCTTGGATTATCTAATATCATCTTTTTTAACTCATCCTTACTTAAATGTGTGAGCCTTTCTTTATTTAATCCGATCTTTTTAGCAGTCATACCTGCTGTATTTACAAAATCTGTAATATCTCTTTGGCTAATCCAAAAATCAAAAGTTTTTTCATCAAGTTTTTTAATATCAAAAAATTCAAATTTAATTTTTTTATTTTCAAGAAATTCTTGAGATTTTTTAACGCTATTGCAATTTTTTATACCATAAAAATTTAACATTTCCTATTCCTTTTTAATAAATCTGCAATCAAAAATGCGAGTTCTAAAGCTTGATCAGCATTTAGCCTTGGATCGCATTGAGTTTCATAACGCTTATTTAATTTTTGCTGGGTAATATTTGAAGCACCGCCTATACACTCTGTAACATTTTGTCCTGTCATTTCAAGATGAACTCCTCCTGCGTAAATTCCCTCACTATAGGCAATTTCAAAAAAGGATTTAACTTCTTGAGTGATTTTATCAAATTCTCTCGTTTTATAATTTCCTATTTTTGTAGTATTGCCATGCATAGGATCAATACTATAAATTAAGTTTAATCCTTCACTTTTAAGTCTAGCAAAAATTTTAGGCAATTTTTGAACTATCTTTTCAACACCCATTCTAATGATAATATTTAATCTACCCTCTTCATTTAAAGGATTTAAAGAATTAGCTAAAGCTATAATATCTTCAGCGGTAGCATTAGGACCTATTTTAACTCCTAAAGGATTTTTTATCCCACTTAAAAAATGAACGTGTGCCTCATCAATAGCTCTAGTTCTCTCTCCCAACCATAGCATATGAGCAGAACAATCATAAATTTCTCCGCTTAAACTATCCACTCTTGTTAAAGATTCTTCATAAGGTAAAAGTAAAGCCTCGTGAGAAGTATAAATATTAACTTCTTTAAGCGTAGATGTATCTTTTATATTGATACCACAAGCTTCTATAAAATTTAAAGTTTCGGATATTTTTTCACTCATGTGGGCATATTGTTTATATAATTTATTTTTTTTCAAAAAGCCTAAATTCCAACGATGAACTTCACGTAAATCAGCCAAACCGCCCTTAGCAAATCCACGTAATAAATTTAAAGTTGTAGCGCTTTGATAATAAGCTTCTAGCATTCTTTTAGGATCTGGGATCCTTGATCTTTGATCAAATTTAAAATCATTGATAATATCCCCTCGATAACTAGGAAGTTTTATCCCATTTAATTCTTCAAAATCATTACTTCTAGGTTTTGCAAATTGCCCCGCTATGCGTCCAATCTTAACTATAGGACATCCACCTGCAAAAGTTAAAACTATAGCCATTTGAAGTAAAATTTTAAACATATCACGTATATTAATAGCGCCAAAATTCTTAAAACTTTCAGCACAATCTCCACCTTGAAGTAAAAAGGCTTCGCCTCGTGAAACTTTGATTAAGTCATTTTGAAGAGCTTTGACTTCTCCTGCAAATACTAAAGGAGGTAATTTTTGAAGTTTAGCTAGAACTTTATCCAAATCTTTTTGATTCGGATAAATAGGTTGTTGTCTAGCAGGATATCTTCTCCAAGAGTTAATATTCCATTTCATAATAAAATTTTAATTCTCAACTTCCTCTATAGGTAGAATAACCAAATGGTGAAAGAGTGATCGGCACATGATAATGCTTTTGATCCTTAGAAAGCTCAAAACTAATTTCTATAAAAGGATAAAATGTATCAACTTTGTGAGACGTATAATAGTCTTTAGTGTAAAATTTAAGCTTGTAAATTCCACTTACTCTATTTTCTGGTTTATCGTAAGGTAAAAAATCACCTATTCTTCCATCATCTTTTGTAAATTCTTCGCCTATTTTCTTCCATTTTTGATTTTTTTCCATTTTATAAAGCTCTACCTTAACTTTAGGCGCAGGCTTTCCTGAAACAATATCTAAAACATGGGTGCTCAATTGATACTGCGCAGCGTTTAAAAATAATGGAACGCTAATAATCAAAAATGCAACAATTTTTTTAACCGAAAACATTTTTTTCTCCTTAATAAATAATTTTATAGATCTTGATTATAATAAAATACTCTTAACAAATATAATCAAATGATAAAAATTATTTAAAAAGATATTTTTTAGATAAGTAGTATAAAATATTTACAACGATACAATCGCTGCAAATATTATTATTTTTTAAGTTCTTTAATACGAGCCGCTTTACCACGTCTATCTCTAAGATAGAACAGTCTTGCACGACGAACGCGTCCTTTTCTTAATACAGTGATACTCTCTAAGCTTTCACTATAAATTGGGAAAATTCTCTCAACACCTACATTATTAGCACCAATTTTACGAACAATAAAAGTTTCGCTTACTCCATTACCTCTTCTAGCAATACAAACACCTTCAAAATTTTGAATTCTTGTTTTATCACCTTCTTTAATACGAATTGCAAGCTTTAAAGTATCTCCAGCACGAAATTCTGGAATATTCTTACCCTCGATTTGCTTAGCTTCAAATTGTTCTATGTATTTGTTTTTCATAAAAAATCCCTCATTTTTTGCGTTTATGCTCCAAAAATAGATCTGGACGAAAAAATTTAGTTTTGCAAAACGCTAAAGTAGTTTTTAAACTTGCAATTTTAGCGTGATTACCCTTTAAAAACTCTGAAGGAGTATAAAAACTTTGACCTTTTTTTTCAAAAATAAAAGGTTTTGAAAATGAAGGAGCTTCCAGTAAATTGTTTTCAAAACTCTCTTCTTCAAGACTACAAGTATTTCCCAAAACTCCATCTACATTTCTTAAAATTGCATCACAAAGAGTTAAAGCTGGTAATTCTCCACCAGTTAAAATAAAATCTCCTATACTAAAAACTTCGTTAGCAAATATTTCTATCACTCTTTCATCAATACCTTCATATCTTCCACAAATAAATACAATATTTTTCTTTTTACTTAAACGTTTTGCATCTTTTTGGTTAAATAGTTTTGCGCTTGGGGTTAAAAAAATAAAATAAGGCTCATCTTCTTTATTCTGAATAAATTTCAAAGCATTGTATAGTGGATCAACTTGCATCAAAAGTCCTGCTCCGCCACCGATTTTATAATCATCCACCTTATGATATGGATTTTCACTAAAATCTCTAGGATTGATAAATGCGAGTTTGAAAAGATTTTGTTTTCTTGCTCTTGATAAAATTGAATCTTGAAAATAAAATTCAATCAAATTAGGAAATAAAGATACAAAAGTAAATTTCATGAATTTTCTAAAATCAAAAAAGCATCTTGAGTGCAAAAAATATTTTTTTTATCTATATCAATTTTACTGACAAATTTATCAAGATAGGGTATAAAAAATACTTTAGGATAGTTTTTAACAAGAAATTCTTTATCAGTTTCTATTTCAAATAAAAAAGAATTTCCAATTTCTAATATATTACTCACTTTACCCAAAAATTGCTCTTGAAATAAAATTTTACACCCTAAGATATCAAAATAAAAAAATTCATCCTTATTTAATTTGCAAGTTTTACGAGTAGTTTCAATGCTTTGATACAAAATAGTATTTACAAGCTCTTGAGCTCGCTCAATACTTTCATACCCTTCAAATAAAATCGAAGAATTAGTATGATTGTATGATTTTATGATTAATTTTTTACGACCCTTATCAATAAAAAAAGAGGAATCTTTCTTAAACTGCTTTGAAAAATCACTAAAATTATGAAGTCTTAAAAAACCTTTAAGACCGACAGTTTTTCCAAGTTTAGCAACTTGGATAAAATCTTCTTCACTCAAGTGCTTTTACCGTTACACGATAATTTGTTGCATCCTTGCTTTTAAAAGCAGATACAACAGTTTTAATCGCATTGATCATTTTACCATTTTTGCCGATAAGCTTTCCGGTATCTGTCTTATCAACATAAAGTATAATTTCAAAAAAATTTTCACCAAGCTCTATTTTTTCAGTTGAAATTTTATTAGGATAATCTGCGATTAACTTGGTGTATTCTTTTAAAAATTTCTCTACCATAATTATTTGCTAGTAATTGAAGCAACTTTATCGCTTAATTTAGCACCTACGCTTTTCCAATAAGCTAAACGTTCTGCATCAAATTTAATAACTTCAGGCTCAACCATAGGATTATAATAACCTATACTTTCAATCCAACCACCATCTCTACGTTTTCTGCTGTCTGTTACCACAATACGATAAAAAGGTCTTTTTGTTCTTCCCATTCTTGTAAGTCTAATTACTGTCATTATTACTCCTTAAAATAAAAAATTTTATTTATAAATACAAGCTCGTACTCATAAATAAAATTTTTTAAAATTGTCTTCTAGCTTGATTCATCATTTGCATCAAACTTTCCATTCCCTTTTTTCCTGAAAATTTTTTAGCTAATTTCGCTGCATTGGTAAATTGTTTTAAAAACCTATTTACCTCCATTTGAGACAAACCAGCACCTTCTGCTATACGACGCTTTCTAGCGTTATTAAGCAAATCTGGATTTTCTCTTTCTTTAGGAGTCATTGAAGAAATCATAGCCTTAATGTGTAAAATCTCTTTGGAATTATCAAGATCTATATCTTTTATAGCCGAAGACATATTAGAAAGTCCAGGAATCATACCAATAAGAGATTTCATGCTACCAAGCTTTTTCATACTCTCCATTTGATTTAAAAAGTCATTAAAATTAAATTCACCTTTTTTAATTTTTTGATTAAGCTTTTTTGCTTCTTTTTCATCAATTACGGCTGCAGTTTTTTCGGCTAAAGTCGCTAAATCACCTTCACCCATGATCCTACTAACAATTCTATCAGGTATAAAAACTTCTAAATCTGCTATTTTTTCACCAGTTCCTATAAATCTCAAAGGAGTTTCAACTTGCTTGGCTATTCCTAAAGCAACACCCCCTTTAGTATCTGCATCAAATTTGGATAAAATCACACCACTAATACCCAAAGCTTGATTAAAACTAGCTGCTGTTTTAACACCATCTTGACCACTCATTGCATCTGCAACATAAAAAATTTCATCAGGATTTAAAACTTCTTTGATTTTTTTCAATTCATCCATCAAAATTTCATCAATAGCCAAACGTCCTGCGGTATCAACTAGCAATACATCAACCATAGAATTTTTAGCCTTATCTAAAGCTTGTTTTGCAACTTCTATAGGATTTTTTTCATCATCTAAGGAGAAAAGATCAATCTCGTTTGCACTACATAGCTGTTTAAGTTGTTCAACGGCCGCCAAACGTTGCAAATCACAAGCAGCAATTAAAACTTTTTTATTGCGAAGTTTCAAATAATTTGCAAGTTTAACTGTAGAAGTGGTTTTACCTCCACCTTGCAAACCAGTCATGAGAACGACCGTTGGAGGCTTTGAGGAAAATACAAAACCTTGATTTTTTCCATTAATATTTAAAATATTTTCTAAATTTGATTTTATAGCATCTAAAAATTGTTTTTGCCCTATCCCATTTTTTTTGACATCATCTTCAACGAGCATCAATAATTCTTTAACAACTTTATGATGTACATCAGCCTTGAGAAGGGATTTTTTTAAGGTTTCTAAAGCATTTTTAAGCGCTTTTTCATCATCAACAAAACGTAGCTTGTTAATCGCTGATTTAAAAGATTCGCCAATTAATTCAAACACTTTATACCTTTCTTTTTAATTTAAGCTTAGAATTATACAAAATTTTTTCTTAAATGGCTTTAAAAATCTAAATTTTTTATTTCAAAACCTAAGTTAAAAAAGCTATGATCCAAATCTGCTTTAAATTTATAATCAAATAAATTTATTTCATAGCTATGTAAATACATTCTATTATTAATGATTTTTGCATATTTTTCATCCCCTATAATTCCATGCTTAATAAAATTAGCATGCACTCTGATTTGATGAGTTCTTCCTGTATGAATAATGATTTTTGCTAAGGTTTTTTTAGCTTGAACCATGATAGGAATAAATAAACTTGACGCACTCAAACCTTCTTTAGAAATTTTACTCAAAGCCCCTCTTTTTGTTTTTATAGTTAAAATGGGTTCATTCACCTCTACCTCTTCTGCTAAAATTCCATCTAAAACCGCTATATAACTTTTATAAACTTTTTGTCGCTTAAATTCTTCAATGCAGAGCTTTCTAAAATTCTCATCCTTGCAAAGCAAAATCACTCCGCTTGTTTCTTTATCAATACGATTTAGCAATTTTGCACTAAATTTTTTTTCCAAGTCCTCACTTATATAAGAATAAGGTTTATTAATGGCGATAATTTTATCATCTTCAAAAATAACACTAGGATTTGCCGTTTTTACAATATTGAATTTTGTTTTATCACTCATTAAAGCTCTTGCGATAAGCACTTTCTTTCCATGCGTAAAAACGCATCCTTTATCTATCAATTCCTTAGCTTCACGATTTGAAATATTTTCTTGCAAAGCTAAAATTTTATAAGCTTTTTCTTGCATCAATTCCTTCCTGTATTGCCTTAAAAACTTGCGATAAATCATCACTTTTTTTAATTTTTGCTTTTAAATTATAATGATGAATTTTATAATCTAATTCTTTTAAATCATTACAAAAATAAACATTTTCAACCTTATCAAACAAAACCTTTTGATTATCAATAAATGGCCCCGATATCAAAACATTTTTAAAAGAAGCCACCTCTATAGGATTGTGCCCGCCAATATTTTTAAAAAAAGATCCACCTAAAATCACTATATCTGAAATAGCATAAAAGTTAATTAACTCTCCTAAAGCATCCAGCAATAAAATCTTTTTGCTAAAATTTTTATTTTGAGTGTTTAAAAGGCTAAATTTTTCAAATTCTAAGCCTTTATTTTTGAGCAAATTTTCAACCTCAAAAAAACGCTCCGGATGCCTAGGAGCAATGATCAGTTTTTCCTCTTTGGATAAATTAATATAATCAAGCAACAATTCCTCTTCACCCACATGCGTACTTGCAAAAATGATTAATTTTTCCTTAGGTTTAAAATAATTTTTATTAGGCTTTATTGCAATGTTTGCTTTGATATTATGTAAAACTTTAACATTTTTTGCTCCCAAACTTTCAAGCCTTATTTTATCCACATCACTTTGTGCAAAAATTTCATCAATATAATAAAAAATTTTTTTATAAAAAAAACGAAATCTTAGATAACTTTTATAAGATTTATCCGAAATCCGTGCATTAAGTAAAATGATTTTTGCTTGATAAAATTTAGCCATAAAAACGAGCATGAGCCAGTATTCAGCCTCAAAAATAACCAAAACCTTTGTAGGTTTAAGCCATAATGGTATCCAATTTTCAAAAGGAAGATAATTTACCTTTTTACAAAATTCTTTAGCACAATTAAAACCCGTTTGCGTTATAGTGGTAATTCTAGAGTCAAATTTTAAAGCAAATTCTTTAATACTTCTTGTTTCCCCATAGGAACAAGCATGAAAATGAACATCAGAAATTTTTTGATGAAAATTTTTAAATAAAAAAAATCGTGCTTTTAAACTATATTTATATTTTTGCTTCAATAAAGAAAGGATAAAAATAGGGATAGCCAATATTATAAAAGCTATCCACGCTAAGATATAATAACAAAGAATCAACTCTTATCTTCTTGCTCTTTATATAATATTCTACCACAATGTGGGCAAGTTATAATTTCTTCTCCTTTTATCACAGATAAATAAGTTTTATCATAAATTTTCATAAAGCAACCGTAACATGCTTGTTTTTTGACAGCTACAACTGCTGTATTTTTTGCCCATTTTCTAATTTTTTCATAAAAACTTAAAACTTTTAAATTGATATCTGCAACAAGTTTAGTTTTTTTAGCATAAACATCCATTCTTTCTTTTTCCAAGGCTTCCATTTGAGTTTTAATGCTTGCCTTTATCGTTTCTATATCTTGTTCTTCTTTGGCTTTTTTTTCTAAAAGTTCTTTTTTAAAAAGCTCTTTATTTTCCAAAATTTTATCCAAACGAATAATCTCATCATTAGCTGAGTCAAGCTGTTCTTTAGCAATATCCTCTTCTATTTTTAAAGCATTAGCTTCTTTTTCTGTTTTTACAGAACCGCTTTTTTTGCCTAGCTCTTTTATTTTCGCTGAAAATTCTGAAATATGTAAGTTATTTTGATTTTTTTGATTTTTTACATCTTCAATCTCAAGCTCTAAATCACTGATTTGAGTATTAATCTGGCTGATTTTATTTTCAGCATCTTTTAAATTTTTAGCTATGCTATCAATTCTTGGTTCAAAACTATCGATTTCTTGATCTATTTTGGATAAAAGCACTAATTGTTCGAGATGTTTATTCATATATATTCCTTAAAAATATTGAAATGGATTTTTTGAAACTGATATTATAACCTTTAGTGGCAAATTTTTCAAGTCTTTTACTAGACATTGTGAAAAATACCGTTCGCTTTCAAAATGTCCTATATCGATCAAATTTAAACCGTCACTCACTGCTTGCATAGCTTGATGATATTTAAAGTCTCCGCTTAAAAAACAGTCTGCTTGCACTTTAGATATAAGATCTCCACCACTTCCAGTGCAAATAGCAAGACGCTTGATTTTTTCTTTTCCACAATAACTAATTCTTAAAATATCCATTTGCAATTTTAATTTTAAATATTCACACAATTGAAAAAAATCAAATTCTTGATCAACATAGATCAAAAACTCGTCTTTAAAAGCGATTTTAAAATCTAAAATTTCCTCAACAAAATACCTATTTAAATGACTTAAATCAAAGTTTGTGTGCATGGATATTAATGAGATATTTTTTTCTATCATTTTTTTAACAAAAGCCTTAGGATAATTCAAATTTGCTAAATTTTTCAAACCCTTAAAAATAAGGGGGTGGTGAGTTATAAATAAAGAATTATTTTCAGCTTGTTCAATTAAATTTTCATCTACATCTAAGCTTAAATATACAGTTTTAATCTCATCTTGATTATTTCCAAGCAAAAGACCACTATTATCCCAATCTTGCTGATTGTTAAAAGGGCTTAATTGATCTAAGAAATTATAAATATCAATCAGTTTCATTTAACGTTTTTTTATAAACCTGAGCACAATTTTTAGAAAGTTCTCTAATCTTTAACATATAATCTTGTCTTTGCGCAACAGAAATAGCCCCTCTTGCATCAAGAAGATTAAAAGTGTGTGCTGCAAGCATACAATAATCATAAGCTGGCAACGCTAGTCCTTGCTCTAATATATTTTTACATTCTTTATAAGCATTCTCAAATTGCTGATTTAAAAACTCAACATCACTTACTTCAAAATTATATTTACTAAACTCATATTCACTTTGTTTATGAACATCACCATAAGTGATTTTTTTACCCTGAAATTCACTCCAAACAATATCATAAACATTATCAACATTTTGAAGATACATGGCAATTCTTTCAAGTCCATAGGTTATTTCAGCACTGACTAAATCTACTGCTATACCTCCAACTTGTTGAAAATATGTAAATTGTGTAACTTCCATACCATCAAGCCAAACTTCCCAACCAAGCCCCCAAGCTCCCAAACTCGGGCTTTCCCAATTATCTTCCACAAAGCGTATATCATGATTTTTTAAATCAAAACCTAAATTTTCTAAACTTCTGAGATAAAGTTCTTGTATATTTTCTGGACTAGGTTTGATTAAAACTTGAAATTGATAATAAGCCCCTAAGCGATTAGGATTTTCTCCATATCTTCCATCCGTTGGACGACGTGAAGGTGCCACATAAGCTGCAGCCCAAGGTTGCTTTCCGAGACTCCTCAAAAAAGTAGCAGGATGAAAAGTCCCTGCCCCAGCAGGCATGTCATATGATTGCATTATAGCACAGCCTTGTTGCTGCCAAAATTCTTGTAGCTTTAATATCATTTGTGAAAAATTCATTTTTCACCTTCTTGATCATTATCCAAATTCACATCAGTTTTAACTTCTTTATTCATTTCCAAATCAGGCTCCGTTTTTGCTCCAAAAATTTCAGTTGTCTTGCTCCACATAAGCTTATACTTACGCTTTAAAAACTCAACTTCTTCTCTTGCATGTTTTAACTCATTATTTAAAGTTTCTATTGTTTTCCTATCTTCTTCATAAAGTTCTTGCATGGAATAAAGTGCATCTTTTAAAAATTTATTTTCATTTTTTAAAGCCTCAAGTGTTTCATCCTTTGCATCTAAAACTTTTTCATGTAAATTTAAAATTGTTCCTATAGTTTTTTCTACAAAACTTTCTCCAGCTAAAGTCATGGAATTAACCATAGCAGATTGTGAATTAGTAGCAGGAACAACACTAAAAGTACCTTGATTAGCTTCTATATAAATTACACCCTCTTCTTCTTTAAAATTTAAAGTACCTTTAGCCATCATACCTTTGACAACGTCTTCATTTAAATGCACAAGTTTGCAAAATTCTTCAAGCTCTAAATAAGTTTGCATCTTTCTTCCTATAGTAAAATTTCAACACTTTTTGAGTCTGCAATCAATTTATTTTCTTTAGTCTCTCTATCTTCTTTTAAAGCTTGTGCTAGTTTATCATCACTTAAAGCAAGAATTTGTATTGCTAAATAAGCAGCATTTTGAGCACCCGCTTTACCAATAGCCAAAGTTCCTACAGGAATTCCGCTTGGCATTTGCACAGTAGAAAAAAGAGAATCCATGCTTGCTAAATTACTTCCTGACATAGGAACTCCTAAAACCGGCTTAGTTGTGCAAGCGGCAACCGCTCCAGCTAAATGCGCCGCCATACCTGCAGCTGCTATAAAAACTTGAGCACCTTTTTCTTCTGCTTTTTTTATATATTCTTTAGTGCGTTGCGGACTACGATGTGCTGAAGTAATAATGAGTTCATATTTAACATTAAATTGTTTAAAAATATTGGCACACTCTTGCATAATTTCATAATCACTCTTGCTTCCTATTAAAATAGAAATAAATTTCATAAAATTTCCTTTCTTAGAAAACTAAATTCACTAATTTTAGTTGGCATTTTAATCTCATTTTCATTTCCACTATGGATTTCTGTGAATTCTTTATTATTTTTTGCAATTAATTTTTTAAATTCTATAAAATACTTATCATCTTTTTGATAAATTTTGCCTATTTCATTTTCACATTCTTCGAGTTTGTCTCCCAAAGGAAGTAAAATTTCATAAGCTGTATCTAAAACTATTTTACCTTTACATTTAAAATAATCTCCATCTTCAACAATAGCATGAACTTGATGCGTACCTTCTTCTATGCTTGTGTGATGATTTTGAGTGTCTGTTTTCTCCAAGGGACGAGAAACTAAATAACCATCCGTAAACCCTCGATTTTTAAGAGTATAAATTTCTCTTTCGTATTTTTTAGGATCAAAATTATGATTTAAAGCATCCTCAATAGCCATTTTATAAGTTCTTGTAGTCAGTGCAACATAATATTCACTTTTTGTTCTTCCTTCTATCTTAAATGCACTAATACAATTTTCTTGCATAATCTTTTCTATATAAGAACATAAATTTAAATCTTTGGAATTAAAAATATGTGTGCCATTTTCATCTTCTTCGAGTCTAAAAAGTGTATTATTTTCAGGATTTTTAGCATAAAGCTCGTAATTAAATCTGCAATCATTAGCACAAGAACCCCTATTGCTCATTCTTCCACTTTGAACCGAACTGATCAAACAACGACCAGAATAAGCAAAACACATGGAACCATGAACAAAAGCTTCAAGCTCTACATCGCAGTTTTCTTTTAAAATTTTAGAATCTTTTAGACTTAATTCTCTAGCAATAACAATACGTTTAGCACCCATACTTTTATAAACTTTAGCATCAAGGTAATTTAAAACATTAGCTTGAGTAGATACATGCAAAGGAATTTCAGGAGCCAATTCTCGTACTAATTTCATAGCACCTACCGATGCAACAATAAAAGCATCAGGCTTCATATCGCGAAGTTTTAAAATATGGCGTTTAAGACCCTCTATTTGTCCGCTTAAATGAAAACCATTTAGGGTAACATAAATTTTTTTACCCTTATCATGAGTATATCTTACAGCCTCTTCAAAAGTTTCATAAGTAAATTCTTTAGCCGTTCTAGAACGCAAAGAAAAATTATTTACCCCAGCATAAACCGCATCAGCTCCATAAGCTAAAGCAATTTTTAGCTTTGTAAAATTTCCAGCTGGAGCTACGATTTCTGGAATGATCATTATTTTTGGCCTAAACTTGCTATTAAGGCTTCTATATCATCATTACTTACAACCTCTGCTGTGCTATCTCCTTCTATGTGTACCGCAGAGCTAACACGTTTTTTATCGTCAATTCTGCCTTCAAATAAAGAACTCATGTATCGACTTAAAGCACGCATAACATTAATAACACGCTCTATTTTTTGACGATGGATATCTTGATATTGCATAGCATCCATTGCCATCATAACTTCATCTTGACCGCCTTGTAAATGATCAACAATATCACCACTCATTTTTTTAGCTTTTGTATTAGACTCTAAGGCCTCACTAAAGCTTTCAACATTAGGAAATTTCTCATTTAATCTTGTAAAAATTTCGATATTTTTATCTAAAATTTTATTAATATCAGCTATTAAACTTTCAGAATCTACAAAAAAATTACTGATATTTTCAAGTCTTTCCATCATTTCAGTGGCTTTTTGCTCACTATCCTTAGTTACATCATCAAGCTGATGTACCACTTTATGCTCTTGACTTGGTGGTGGTGGTGGCCATGCCAAATTAGGATTTGGTCTATAATCAGCTACTTTTACATCTTCTATTTTTGCTTCTTGAGTTTCATTACTTTGAGTCTCTACTTCAGCCACAGTTTCAGACTCTAAGGTATCTTCAGAATCTAAATCACTATTCATCAAAGCATCAAGTTCTTCTTGAGTCATTGTTTTCCTTAATTTTTAAAATATGTAAATATTTCTTAATATTTTAAGATTATATTCTATTTAATCTGAAATAAAAATATAAATTCTAATATTTTTTTAAATATTCCTTCCTATTGAATTTTTAATTGTAATTTGTTTCAAAGATATTAACAAAATTTTTATTAAAATAATATGATACAATTTTAAAAATTAATGCTTACTAAGGAGAATACATGGGAAAATTTGTTAATAATATCAATGATTTTTTTGAATTTTGCACACAAAATGAAGTGCTTTTTGTGGATTTTCGTTTTACGGATATGATAGGAACTTGGCACCACATTACCTACAATATCCATTCAATCGATAAAGAAACTTTTAATACAGGAATTCCATTTGATGGAAGCTCTTTGCAAGGATGGCAACCTATTGAAAAATCAGATATGATCCTAAAACCTGATGCGCAAAGTGCCTTTTTAGATCCTTTTACAGCGGATCCTACGATTATTGTTTTTTGTGATGTATATGATATTTACAAAGGGCAAATGTATGAAAAATGCCCAAGAAGTATCGCGAAAAAAACAATGCAATATCTTAAAGATAGCGGTATAGCCGATACAGCATATTTTGGTGCAGAGAATGAATTTTTTATCTTTGATAGTGTAAAAATAGTAGATACAGCACACTGCTCAAAATACGAGGTTGATACCGAAGAAGGAGAATGGAATGATGATAAAGAATTTATGGATAGTTATAACACGGGTCATAGGCCTCGCAAAAAAGGCGGATATTTTCCCGTACAACCTGTAGATTCTTTAGTGGATATCAGAGCTGAAATGGTACAAACTCTTGAAAAAGTTGGACTTAAAACCTTTGTACATCATCACGAAGTTGCACAAGCTCAAGCAGAAATTGGAGTAAAATACGATACACTTGTAGAAGCTGCTGATAATGTTCAAATTTATAAATACGTTGTCAAAATGGTTGCGCATTTAAATGGTAAAACAGCAACGTTTATGCCAAAACCGCTTTATGGAGATAATGGAAGTGGTATGCATGTGCATATGAGTTTATGGAAAAATGGAGTTAATTTGTTTTACGATAAACAAGGATATGCAAATTTAAGTCAAACTGCTATACACTACATAGGTGGAATTTTAAAAAATGCTAGAAGTCTTGCTGCTTTTACAAATCCAAGTTCAAATTCTTATAAAAGAATAGTTCCAGGTTTTGAAGCTCCTTGTATTTTAACCTACTCTTGCCAAAATAGAAGTGCAAGTTGTCGCATACCTTACGGTATAGAAAAAAATTCAGCTCGTATTGAAATCCGTTTTCCTGATAATACAGCAAATCCATATCTTGCTTTTGCGAGTTTATTGATGGCAGGACTTGATGGGATACAAAATAAAACCATTCCAGTTGGACCAATGGATGAAAATTTATTTGATTTAACCTTAGATGAAATTCGTAAAAAAGGTATAGAGCAACTTCCACACACCCTAAGAGGAAGCCTAGAAGCTCTCATTCGCAACAATGCTTATCTAAAGCCTATTATGAGTGATCTTTTTATTGATGATTATCAACATTTAAAATTTGAAACTCAAGTATGGCCAGTAGAAGCGCGTCCAACTGCTTATGAATTTAAAACCTGCTATTCTTGCTGATTTAAAAAAGGATTTTAATATTAAAATCCTTTTAATCAAAACCTAAACCCTAGTTTGCCCTATGAGATTATTTAATCTATCCACTATAGATCCAACATAAGAATTGATACTTTCACTGCTTGCTTTCCAGCCACTAGCTTTTGCTTGATTAAACTGATTATCAAACCAAGCTCCACCATAACCTATAACAGAATTTTGCCATTTAACTCCTTTTTCCATTGCATAAATATCTGCGTCAAGCCAACCATCTTGTGCATAGCCTTTTAATAAACTTGCAAAATCAACTTTGCCTGTCATGATGTCATCTAAGGAAGCTAATGATCCATCAAAGCTTTCTTTAGCCATAGCTTCTTTAAAAGATTTAACTATTGGATTCATTTTGGTATCACCACCTTTTAGAGCATCAGCACCTGTAGATTTTAAAAAACTCATAAATAAATCTTCTTTAGTATAAGTTCCATCTTCATTTTTTGGATAAAATGACATATCAGGATTAAAAGTATATTTGTTTGATGTATTTTGAGTTTGCATACTTTGAGGAGTAAAATCTAATTTTTGCAATCCTGTATTGATACTTGCAAACATTCCTAATTGTTCCATTTCATCGTATTGTTCTTGGGTGTTATAATAATTTGTTATGGTTTTGCTTTCAAAATTTAGAGGTGAAGCAAAATCAAAATCTCCCACTGACATACTTACACCTTTAGGCAAACTATTTAAATCTGCTTCACTAAAACTTGTTTTATTGGTATCGTTAAAAGTATGATTAATAATATCATTGAATTTATCATAGTATTGCTTGATAGTATTTGCCATATCTATATTGGAATAATAACTACTTACACCTAAATAATTAACAGTATCTTCATTTAAATCTTTATTATATCTCTCTATCTCATCCAAAGTAGATTTATGTATCTTAAAATCTTTTGGTAATCCTGCAGCTTCATTAAAGTCTTCTCCCATATAACCCTCTTTATCTACACTATAACCATAGGCTGTATTGGTAGAAGTATTACTTATATCTGCTTGTTTGAATTTTAAAGTATAAATAGAGTTTTTAAATTCACTAGATATATCATAATTAGGAGAATTTGTTTTAGTGTAATAGTTTTTATTGATATTATTATTATTAGTAGAATTTAATACTTCACTTCTTATTAAAGTTTGTGAATTTTTATTTTCTATATCATTTAATTTAGTAGCATTTTGTTTTAAGAAAGCATTGGCAAAACTTATTTTTGAATTTTCTTTACTTTCTTTATTAGCTTTTGCTTGTGAAAGTATAGAGCCATAATTTGAGTTATCATTGATACTAAAGATACTCATATTTATTCCTTTGATTTTAGAATTGTTCTGCCTTCAAATCTAAATATCTTAATTAAATATAAGCAAGAAGTGTTCCACTTTGGATAAGTGGAACGAAGAAATAGTTTAGTATTGATTTTGGATTTTTTAAAATAAGACTAAAAATTAGATTAATTATCGTTTTAACTGATTTACAATGCCAAGCATATCATCACTTGTTGTTATAGCTTTAGAACCGGCTTCATAGGCTCTTTGTCCTGTAATAAGATCTGTCATTTCTTCGACAAGTTGAACATTACTAAGCTCAACAAAACCATGTCTGATTGTACCGAGTCCGTCTTGTCCTGCGATTCCAGCAACTGGAGCACCACTCGCACCTGTTTCAAGATATAAGTTATCTCCCATAGAATGAAGCCCTGCTGGATTAATAAACTGCACTAATTCTACTTGTCCGATTTGAGTTTCTTGTTGCTCTCCAGGAAGCATAACCGATACCGTTCCATCAGTTGCCACATTAATAGCAGTTGCACCTTCTGGTATGGTCATTTCAGGAAGTAATTTATAGCCATCAGAATTGACAATATTACCTTCATTATCTTTTGTAAATTGTCCATTTCTTGTATATCCTATAGTTCCATCAGGAAGCTGAATTTGAAAAAAACCATTTCCAGCAATAGCCATATCAAGACTATCTGTACTTGTTGCTTTTAAATTTCCTTCTGTAAAAACTTTTGTTACAGCAGTAGGACGCACACCAACACCCACTTCTATACCAGAAGGTGAAAGGGTTGTAGCTGAAGTAGAAGTTCCTGCATATTTCATAACCTGATACATCAAATCAGCAAATTCAGCACGACTTTTCTTAAAACCAGCTGTATTAACATTGGCAATATTGTTAGAAGTAACATCAATTTGTGTTTGCTGCGCTACCATCCCAGTAGCAGCAGTATGAAGTGATCTCATCATTTTTTATCCTTTTAATTTTTAATCTTATTTAACAGATGCAAGTTTATTGATAGCTTCTTGATTTAAATCATCCATATGAGCTGTCATAACTTTTTGATACATTTCAACCATTCTATTGGCTTCAATCAAACCCACCATTTCAATAACCGGATTGACATTAGAGCCTTGAGAAAAACCTTGACGCACCGCGTTAGAATTATCCAAATCTCTAATGCGAGTTAAATCATCGATTTTATAAACATTATCTCCATCTTTTTGCAAAGCTCTCATATCATCTACTTGAGCAATAAACAATCTTGCATTTCTCGTGCCATCAACTTCGATGTTTCCATCTTTATCAACACTAATTTGTGAAGATCCATTTGGAATTTTAATAGCGGCATTTTCAGGATTGTTAAAATAATCACTACTTAATACCTTATATCCTTGTTTATTTACCAAATAACCCTCTTCGTTTAATTGAAAATTTCCATCCTTGCTTAATCTAATTTCTCCATTTTTTGTTTGAACTAGATAAAAAGCATCATCTCTTGTTATTGCAAAATCCAAAGGATTATTAGTTGCCTTTAAAGAACCTAAACTAAAATCTGTATATTCTTGAGAAACTTGCGGTACGCTATCTATGGTAGTATTGATAAAGCGTGAAGCATCTCTTGTATTGTTTTCTATAGGCAACACATCCTGAGTTTCTTTAAAAATCCTTTTAAAATCTGCAATTACAACATCATCTCTTTTATATCCACTTGTATTGATATTGGCAAGATTATTTGTGATAACATCAAGTTTGTTAAACTGAGTTACCATTCCGCCTACTGCTTGATAATATCCATTTTGCATATTTTCACCTATAAAATTATTTTATATAAAGGTATAAAGCAAAGAGTGTTCCAACTTTTAAAAATATAAAAAAATAAAGAATAAAATGAAGAATTTGTAGAAAGTTACAAGGCTTAAAAGCCTTGTATTTTAATCCATTTGTCGGCGTAAAAATGTAGGAGTTTCTATTTGAGCCATAATTTCCTCATCAAAACCACCGCTAACTTTTTTAAGATTTAAATAAGGATTTTTCTTAGCCACTTCGGTTTCTTCTGAAGATTTTTTCTCAACAGTGTCTTTATCTTCAAAACCTGTAGCGATAATAGTAACTTCGACCCTATCTTCCATAGTATCATCCATGGTTGATCCAAAAATAATTTTTGCATTTTCATCAACTTTTTCTTCAATACTATTAGCCGCTGCAGAAATTTCAAATAAGGAGCAATTAGAGCTTGTTTTAAAATGTAAAATCACACCCTTAGCCCCTTTAATATCCATACCATCCAATAAAGGAGACTCTATAGCATTTTTCAAAGCTATTTCAACAGCATTTTCACCCTCGGCACTTCCAACACCCATAAGGGCAAGTCCTCTATGACTCATAATAGTTCTAACATCCGCAAAGTCAACATTGATATCACCATTATCTAAAAGTATAGAAACCATACCTTTTACTGCACGAGTTAAAATATCATCAACCAATTTAAAAGCTTCTTTCATACTCGCTTTTTTATCAATAATACTTAAGAGTTTTTCATTTTGAATTACAAGGATAGAATCACTTTCTTTTTTTAGTTCAAGAAGTCCGTTTTCTGCAAGTTTTTTTCTTTGTTTACCTTCAAAGCTAAAAGGCATAGTAACTACAGAAACAGTTAAAGCTCCAATTTCTTTAGCCGCTTGTGCTATAACAGGAGTAGCTCCTGTTCCAGTTCCACCACCAAAACCAGATGCGATAAATACTATATCGCTTTGACTTAAACTCGCTTTGATTTCCTCAAAACTTTCTCTAGCACTTTCTGCTCCAACTTCAGGAAGCATACCTGCCCCAAGCCCTTTTGTTTTCTTTTCACCAAGTTGAATTTTAGTTTTTGCTAAAGATGTAGAGATAGCTTGTGCATCAGTATTAGCAGCAATAAGATCAAGATCATTTAATCCCATTTTCACCATATGATTGATCATATTACCGCCGCCACCTCCGCAGCCTATAACTTTAATTTTTGCACCTTTATTATGTTGCATTTCTTCTACTAAAAATTCATTCATAAAATTCTCTCCTTGTTAAAATTGATTTATTATTTTATGCCACACGCTTGAAAAAAGGCCGGATTTTTTTTCTCGTGTCTCTTTAAAATCCAATTGTTCTTGAATTGCTATTGTATCATTTTCTTGCAAATTTTCATCAAAAAAATCAGATTTTATTTCATTTTCTATTTCTTTTTGAGGAATAATCTCTTGTCTGATTTGACGATTATAATTTTCTATTTCACCTTTATATCTTAATTTTTCATTAGAATCAAGCTCATAAGGAGTGAAATAACCCGCACCATAAAGACAAAGACCTATAGCACAAGTATTTTCAGGATCATTAAAAATCTCATTAAAACTTGTTATTAAATCCCTTCTTGCAGTTGCTATTCTAATAGAACGATTATCAAAAGTAGCAGGAGCTAATTCATCAATACCTGCTAATTTAGTCATTCCTCCAGTAAGCACAACCCCACCACCTATGCTATTAGCATAACGATTATCGCTTAAAATTTTTGCCAAAATCATCAAAGTTTCTTCTGCTCTAGCATAAATAACTTCAGAAATAATATCCAAAGAAACCTCATTTACTCTTTTTTCATCACCCATTGTTGGAATTTGTATAAGTGCATTAGGTTGTTGTGATAAAGCTGCATAATTAAGTTTAATTTTTTCAGCTTCTTTAAGTGGGGTATGCAAAGCCATAGATAAATCTTGGGTGATATTAATAGAACCAATCTGCAAACAATCATTATAACGGATAGAATTTCCAGTATGAACTACCATATCACAAATTGCACCACCCATATCAATAAGAACGGATCCGAGTTCTTTTTCACTATCATCCAAACAAGCTATGGATGAAGCATAGCCAGAAAGTACTATATTATCAACCCTTAAATCAGCTAATTCTACAGCTTTTTTCAAATTTTTAATATGAGATTCTTGAGAAATAACAATATGGGTTGAAACTTCTAAACGACTTCCGCTCATCCCTAAAGGATCATCTACATGTTCTAGATCATTGACTTTAAAATTATAAGGTAAAACGTGAATGATTTCATACCCGCTTGGTATATTAGCCGTATGTTTTGCAGTACTTACTGCTCGATGTATTTCTTTGATTCCAATTTCATGATTTGGAATATTTACAACTCCTATACTATCAACACTCTTAGTGTATGCACCAGAAATTGAAACGACAACCTTATCATAATGCACACCACTCATCATCTCAGCATTTCTTACTGCTTCTTCGATGGATTTTGAAGCAAGTTCGATATTTGTAATAGCACCTTTTTTTACACCATTGGTTTTTGCTTTTGAAAAACCAATAATTTTTAAACCTTCATCATCTTTTTGCGCAATAATAGCACAAGTTTGGGTCGAACCTAAATCAATTCCTAGTATATTCAAAATCACTTCCCTTTATAATAAATTTTTATTGGATATGTTTTTCTTAATTGATTAATTAATTCTTGTTTAATCATATCAGCTTTTAACATTTGTAAATTTTGTCTTAATGTTTCATAATGCTGACTTAATTTATCCTTGCTAATATCAATCTTTTGTTTATTGATTTTATAAAGCACTGCTTTATTATCACCCAAAAGGACATAAGAAGTATTTTGATCAGAATTAAAAACATTGGTTAAAAAATAACTAAATTCAGCATCATTAAATATATTTTTATCCATTTTAACATCGCTAAGCAAAGAATCTCTAGTCACAAAACCTATATTTTCACCCTTAAAATCTTTTAACTTTTCTTTCGCTTCTTTTTCTAAATTTTCTTTAGATTTTTCACTCAAGTATAAAGGTAAAACTTCATTTCTAGCTTCTTCAAAAGTTTTAATTCTTACAGGATCAATTTTATTAACCCTAACAATCACATAACCATCTTTATATCTAACAGGTCTTAAAACATCTCCATTTTTTATCTTAGATAAAAGTTCTAAAGGATAATAAATACTCAAATCTGAAACATTTTCATCTTTTTGAAATTGCTCTTTATTATTTTTTAATTCTAGAAATTTAGCATTAGCTAAATTTTTAAGATTAATTAAACCATAATCTTTAGCAACTTTATCTTTTACTGATTTAAAATCTAAAATTTTACCATTTTGATCTTTGTAATTTATTCGATTATTTTCATCATTATAAAATTTTTGCAATTCTTCTTCCGTAAACTTTTGATCATTTAGCGGTAAAAAATATGTAGAAATTTCATAAGTTTTACTTGTCTTATAATCTTGCTTTTGTTGTTCCCAGAATTTTTTCAATTCTTCTTCATTGATTTTTATATTCTTTTTATCATAATCTAATTCCACAACACTCAAAGAATCTCTCATAAAATAAGCAGTTGCTAACATTTTGATCTCATTTTCACTAGAAGGCAGATTAAAAATTTTATTTAATTTGTCAATAATAACTTCATCAGAAAGAATTTTTTCATAATCTTTAGGCATAAAACCATTCGCATGTAAAATCTCATAATAAATTGTTTTATTAAATTCACCTATTGGATTTTGAAAAGCCCTTGTTTGAGTAAGCTTGTTTATGATTTCATCATCACTAGAGTTTAAACCTAGATCTTTAGCAAAATTTAATAAAAGTTTATCTTCTATAAGTGAATTTAAGGCTAATTCTTTTAAGCCGATCTTTTCGGCACTCTTTTCATCTAAGCTACCATTGCTAATCTGATTGTAATAATTAAAAACTTGATTATATCGTGTATTAAATTCATTATAACTTATCTTCTCGTTTCCTACAATAGCCGCATTTGAAGCACGATCAAGGTTAAAATCATAAGCACCCCAATTAACAAAAACAGCCCCAACTAAAGCAATAGTACTAATCCATATAGTAATAATAAGGTATTTTCTATGATGCTGCATCCAAGTAAGCATACTATTCCTTGATAAAAAAATAAGTTCAACATTTTAACATATAAGTTTTTAAGTGGAGTTTAATTTAAACCAAAAGTATTGTTACTTTTTTTGATTTTGATGTTAAAATAAGCTATAATATCAAACTCAATCAATAAAATTTAGGATTTAGCTTGGAAATTCCACACATTCCAGTATTGCTTAATGAAGTTAATAAGGCTTTTGAAAATTTAAATTGCGGATATTTTTTAGATTGCACTGTAGGCTTTGGTGGTCATAGTGAATCTTTACTCAAAAATCATCCCGATATAAAACTTATCGCTTGTGATCAAGATCAAGAAGCTCTTGAATTTTCTAAAAAACGCCTTGAAAAATTTAAGGATAGAACGCAATTTTTCTTAACAAATTTTAGTCAAATTCTTGATCAAATTTCTACAAATTCTTTAAAAGGAATTCTAGCAGATATTGGAATTTCATCCTATCAATTAGACAATAATGAACGAGGATTTAATCTTAATTCTGATTTTTTGGACATGAGAATGAATCAAAATGCTAAAAATTCAGCCTTTAATGTTGTTAATTCTTATACTTGCGAACAACTTGCTTATATTTTTAAAGAATATGGTGAATTAGACGATGCTTATTTTATTGCTAAAAAAATTTGCCAATCAAGAATTGAAAAACCTATAAAAAGTGCTAAAGAATTGCAAAAAATTATAGGTGCGAACAAACAAAATCACAGAAAAGTTTCTAAAGCTACACTAGTTTTTCAAGCCATTAGAATCGAAGTCAATCAAGAACTTGAAGTTTTAAAAATCTTTTTAGAAAAATTAGAAAAAATAAAGCTAAAAGATTGTATTTTAGCTATAATTTGTTTTCATTCTCTAGAAGATAGAATGGTAAAAAATTATTTTAAAAAATGGTCTAAAAATTGCATTTGCGATGAAAAAGCTTTACGCTGTGAATGTGGAAATAATCATTCTTTAGGAAAAATTTTAAATAAAAAAGTTATCATTGCAAGCGAAGCAGAAATAATGCAAAATTCAAGATCTAGTTGCGCAAAAATGCGTTTATTTCATTTTAAAAATATGGAAAAATAATGTTAGAAGATGATTTTTTAAAAGAAAAGCAAAATATACGTCAGAAAATGCTAAATTTTTCGCGTGCTATAAATCAGGGAAAACCTTTAGATGATGAGCTTAAAAATGAAATTATCTCTAGTAATGATATTTTTAAAAGACGCCTCAATAAACAACCTCGCAATTTATTTGATCAAGATGAATATGAAACAAAAAATTCCAAAAAATCAAATATATATCTTAAAGAAGATTTAATCAATGTAAAATTGGAAGAAAAACAATCATTAGCTAAGAAAATTTTCTCCAAAATAAAAGAAAAGAGTAAAAATTCACAGACGCAAAAAAATAAGAAAAAATTATTTTCTCTAAAAAAAACAGAAAAAGAATTGCAACCTAAAAAAATACAAGAAAATAAAATAGAAGCTAAAAATTTAAACAAAAAAAACAATAAGGAATCTCAATTACCAAAAAAAGAAAATAGTCATAAATTAGATAAAAAAAATCCAAAAATCCCTCAAACCAATATCAAACAAAGTCTAGAAAATTTACAAAAAAAAATACATACTGAAAATATACCTGATACTTCATTGAAAAAAAATCCTACCGAGGAAGACACACAAAAAGCTAAAAATACTCTTTTAGAAGGATTTACAGATGCAACAAAAGAAGATAGAAATTTAACATTTAATCATTTGCTTTTTGCCGTCTTACTTGTAAGCTTTGCTTTATTGCTTTTTGTTCCGCAAATTTACATAAGAAATCAAATTTATTATTTAAGCCGAGAAATTGCAACTTTAAAAACAGAAGAAAGTGTGCTTAATGAAGAAAATAAAGATCTAAAAAGAAGATTAGAAAACATGCGCTTTCAAAATCAAATTCTTGACTACTTAGATTGAATGATTTTTTCTAACACATATTTTTCTAAATTCTTTTTCAAAATATCGTCCTTTAAAGCTTCCTTATAAAGTTTGCTTGCTACTGAAGAATATTTTTCATATGAAAAATAAGGAAAATGTAAATTCCAAGCTTTTTTTATCAATTGTTTTGAAATGATTTTTCGAGCATAAATCTTAAAAATATCATAACTTATAAAAACACAAGCAGTTACAATAACCGCACTAATTATACTTATATGAAAATCAAGACGCGTAAGAAAATAATGAGTGATAAGTAATAAAGGCAATAAAATAAGTACGCAAAGAATACTAAAATATAGATAAGAATTTAAAATTTTAAAATTAAAATTAAGTTTAGAAGGATCAACAAGCATTCCATCATTAAACAAAGCATTAGCTTCAAGCAAATCGCGCAAAATAACTGGCTGATCCGATATTTTAAAAAGAAAATTAAGACTCAATTCTTTAAATTTTTTCATGCTTTAAAAAATAATGTAAATAAAAGCTTTTAGCCTTTATTTACAAGTTCTTCCGTAACTCTTGCAATTTCAAATTCTTCATCTGTAGGAATGATGCAAACTTTGATTTTAGAATTTGCAGTGCTTATTATTCTTTCAGTCGACATTCTTTGATTATTTAAATTTAAATCAAGCTCAATGCCAAGATGAGCTAATCTTTCACACACTTTTTGTCTTACTAAAGAAGAATTTTCACCTATTCCACCTGTAAAAATAATACCATCAGTTCCTGGCAATACAGCAAGATAAGCTCCTATATATTTTACCAAGCGATAGCAAAACATATCAAAAGCTAAACGTGCTTTTTCTTCTCCTTTTTCAACTCGTGATTCAATATCTCTAAAATCATTATAACCACAAATTCCATACACCCCGCTTTTTTTATTCATCAAATTATCAATCTCATCTATACTCAAGCCTCTTGCTTTACTAATAAAAGGTATAATTGCAGGATCCATATCTCCGCAACGAGTTCCCATAACAAGACCTTCAAGAGGAGTAAATCCCATAGAAGTATCCACACTCTTTCCATCTTCTACAGCACAAACACTTGCTCCATTTCCAAGATGAGCTGAAATCACATTTACGCTACTTTTACCCAATAAATTAGCAGCCTTTGAGCTTACATAGGCATGAGAGGTCCCATGAAAACCATATCTTCTTATGCCATCTTTATCATAAAATTCATAAGGTAAAGCATACATATAAGCATAATCAGGCATTGTTTGATGAAAAGCTGTATCAAAAACTGCAACATTTGGTACATTTGGGGCAGCTTTAATCATTGTTTTTATACCGGCTAAATGAGCTGGATTGTGTAAAGGTGCAAAAACACTTACTCTATCAATTTCATTAAGTACTTGATCATCTATTAAACAATGTTTTGTTAAAGTTTTTCCTCCATGAACAATACGGTGACCACAACCATCAAGAACTTTAAGATCTTCTAAAATTCCTGACTCTTTAAAAAGTTCATTTAAAACTTGCAAACCATGTTCATGATCTTTTATAGCGATATCTCTTTCAAATTTCTCATCGCTTAAAGTATTTTTTAGAACCACTTTAGAAGTTTCTTCACCGATTTTTTCAATCAAACCACTTGCTTTAACTACTTTATCATCAAAAAATTTAAATTTTATAGATGATGAACCTGAATTTAAAACTAAAACTTTCATTTTTATCCTTATATTAAAATTATTGAGCTTGTACAGCACTTAAAATGACGGTATCTACAATATCATCAACCAAACATCCACGACTTAAATCATTTACTGGCTTTTTAAGACCTTGCAAAATAGGACCAATTGCCAAAGCATCAGCTGTTCTTTGCACAGCTTTATAGCCAATATTTGCAGCATCAAGATCTGGAAATACAAAAACATTAATTTGTCCTGCTATTTTAGATTCTGGCATTTTTGAAGCTGCTGTTTTAGGATCATAAGCACAGTCAAATTGCATAGGACCATCTATGTTTAATTCTGGATATTTTTCCTTAGCTATTTTAAGGGCTTCTTTTACAAGATCCACACTTTCACCCTTTCCACTATCCCCACTAGAATAAGAAAGTAAAGCGACTTTAGGATCTAATCCAAAAGATTTTGCAGTCATAGCGCTAACATAAGCGCTAGAAGCTAATTGCTCGGCTGTTGGATTAGGATTAACAGCACAATCTGCAAAAGCCAACATTTTATCTTCTAAGCCCATGAAAAATAATCCTGAAACGGAACTTACCCCTTCTTGAGTTTTAATCAATTGAAGCGCAGGGCGAATCGTTTCAGCTGTAGTTGTAGAAGCTCCACTTACCATAGCGTCAGCTTTTCCGCTATGCACAAGTAAAGTTCCAAAATAAGTTTTATCTTTTACTAATTCTTTAGCTTGATCAAGAGTCATTCCTTTAGATTTTCTTGCCTCATAAAGCATGGTGGCAAATTCTTCGCATAAATCTGAATTATAAGGATTGATCATTTTTGCAGAATTAATATCAAGCATTAGTTTTTCTGCATTTTGCTTGATTTCTTTTTCATCTCCTAAAATAATAAGATCAACAACTTCAGTTTTTAATAAAATATCACAAGCTTTTAAAATTCTTTCATCATTACCTTCTGGCAAAACAACTGTTTTTTTATTTTTAATGCCTTTTTTGATCATTTCATACTTAAAACGATAAGGAGTTGTAAAATCATAAGATTTTAATTGAGCGATTTTATCAAAATCAATATTTTCATCAATTAAAACATATTTTCTACCGTTTAAAAGTTTATCGAGATGTTTTTGAGTCATCGCTTTGTATTCATTGCAAACATCGGCAATAATTGGAGTGTTAAGATTTTTAGCGATTTTAACATTAAGTCCAAAAGCATCTAATACACCGAATTTAGAAAAACCAATTGTTAAGACAAATTCGTATTTTTCTTTTAATTCCTCGTAAGTTTTTAAAATAGTATTAAAAAAAATATTAGAATCTTTATTAAATTCTTCCATAGCATCTTTATCAACAAAGCTATAGGTATTTTCTATGTTTTGATTGATGCTAAATTGATTAAGCCACTCTTGAAAAATAGAAATATCATGCCTAGAAGCTACTGGGCAATAAATCGCCATATTTTTATAGTTTTTACTATAATATTCTAGCAATTTTAAACCAACTTTAATATTTTGATCATCACTCTTGGATCTTATTAAATAAAGATTTTCCATTATCTCTCCTTTTATTTTAAAAAAGTGGAACACTCTTTGCTTTGTACATTTTATAAATATTATTTTAACAAAAAAAAATAAAAATTCATAATTTAAAGGACGATTTTAATGAAAAAAGTTTTATTTTACACACTACCATTTGTATTTTTTGGTTGCTCTGCTACAGTGGATCCTCAAATTTCTATGAAACCACCTGCTTATGTCGAAGAACTTGCTCCTAAACAAAGCAATAATATAGAAACAGCGCCAGGATCGCTTTTTGGTAAAGGAGATAATCCTTTATTTTCAGACAAAAAAGCAATGAATGTTAATGATTTAGTAACAGTAGTCATTCAAGAAAGCACCACTCAAAGCACTCAAGCCAATAAAGCTACGAGTAGAACCAATACTTCAAATTTAGGTGGAGGAACTTTAACTGGTGGATCTGGAATCTTAAAAGATGCAATCAATAAAGTTAATGCATATTCTAATATTGGTTTTCAAACTAATAGCACAAATAATTATCAAGGATCAGGATCTCAAAGCCGCAATGAAAGCTTTAATACAACCATCTCAACTCGAGTGATCAAAATTTTATCTAATGGTAATTATTTCATTGAAGGCTCAAGAGAACTCTTGATCAATGGAGAAAAACAAATCATTCAATTAAGCGGAGTGATCCGTCCTTATGATATCGGACAAGATAATACTATAGATAGCAAATACATTGCAGATGCAAAAATTCTTTATAAAACTGAAGGTGAAGTGGATAGAAGCACTAGAAAACCTTGGGGAAGTAAAGTTATAGAAGCTATTTGGCCGTTTTAATAAAGCAAGGTTTTTTACCTTGCTTTATTATTCTTTTATCGTTCTACTTTTTACCTCATCTTCAACTTCTAGTAAAAATCTATCAACCAAATCTTTTTCTTTTAATTTTGCAACAACCTCTCCATGTCTTATAACAAGTCCTTGATTTTTTCCAAAAGCTATAGCGACATCAGCCCCCTTAGCTTCACCTAAAGCATTAACAACACATCCCATAACGCTAATATTAATTGGCTCTTTAATATGTTTGGTTTTCTCTTCTACAATCTTAATTGCACTAAGCAAATCACTTTGTATCCTTCCACAAGTTGGACATGAGATGATATTAACCCCGCTTTTTTGCACCCCGCTATCTTGCAAAATTGCCTTTGCGACACGAATTTCTTCTTCAAGTTCTCCCGTCATAGATACACGCATAGTATCGCCTATACCTTTAAGAAGTAAATTTCCTAAAGCTATAGAACTTTTGACTGTGCTATGAAATTTAGTTCCTGCCTCTGTAACACCTAAATGAAATGGATAATCACACAGTGGACGCAATCTTTCATAAGCCTCTATCGTTTTTTGAGCGTCTGAAGTTTTCATTGAAATTTTAATATCTGTAAAATCTAAATCTTCTAAAAGCTTAATATTATATAAAGCACTTTCTAGCATAGCCTCTATGCCATATCCAAATTTATCGCTAAATTGTTTTTCTATGGAACCATGATTAACCCCTATGCGTATAGGAATATTACGTTCTTTGCAAGCCTTTACAACTTCTTTGATATTTTCTTTAGAGCCAATATTTCCAGGATTAATTCTCACACCATCAATAAATTCAGCACAATATACAGCCAAGTTATGGTTAAAATGAATATCCACTATCAAAGGCAATGGACTCTTTGCTTTAATTTCTCTTAAGGCTCTTGCATCCGCCATATCCAAACAAGCCAAACGCACTATATTTGCTCCGGCAAAATAAAGACGATTAAGCTGCTCTAAGCAACCCTCTATATCTCTAGTTTTTGTAAATAACATCGATTGAACTGAAATAGGTGCATCTCCCCCTATTAAAACATTTCCCACTTTAATCTGCTTTGTTTTAAATCTCTCTACTTTCATACACAAACTCTTTTTATGAATATTATTTTTAAAATTTTAACTTTTTTTGCTTTAACTAAAGTTTATTTTTATATAATCTCTACATCTAATTTTTATTAAATATAATGGAAAAAATAATGCAAGATTTAAAAAATGGTGGAGTGATTTGGCTAACAGGTTTAGCAGGTAGTGGGAAAAGCTGTATTGCTGAAGAATTATGTAGGAAATTGAGAGAAAAATTAAACAATATTATCTATCTTGACGGCGATGAATTAAGAGATCTTTTGGGACATTATGGCTATGAAAAAGAAGGACGTATTGAAGTTTCACTAAAACGTTCTAATTTCGCTCATTTTTTAAGTTCTCAAGGAATGGTAGTTATTGTAAGTACGATTTCTATGTGGGATGAAATTTATACATACAACCGAAAACGACTTAAAAATTACTTTGAAATTTATATAAAATGTGATTTTGAAGAATTAAAAAAACGAGATAAAAAAGGGCTCTATAGCGGCGCTTTAAAAGGCGATATTAAAAATGTTGTGGGAGTTGATATTGATTTTGATGAGCCACATCCTGATCTGATTGTAGATAATTCTAAACTTGATAATCTTGAAAAAAAAGTAGCTATCATTTTAGATCATTTACAAAAATACTTATAAAATATGCAAAATTTATTAGAATTTATACGGGATAATTTAAATCCAATTGGAGCCCAAATTTTATTAAAAGCTTTAAAAAATTCCCACAATGAAAACTTTTTTAATTTTATTACGGAAAATATTAACATTATTTGCACATGGTTAAACTCACATGAATTTAAAGAAAATTATTTAAATAGCCCTTATCCTCCTTTGATTAATCCTGACTGTATAGACACAGATTCGAGCAGATATTGCGCAGAACTTGCTTGGGATTTAAATTTACCCTTACCTAAACACTATAAATTTATCTATATTTCGCCTCATGGGGTCGGTGCTGCTGCATTTTTAAGATATCTTAATGAGGGTTGTGATGTTTTATGTTTTCCTTCTTGGACTTCCCCTAATGATGCCAAAGAAAGATATTGCATCCATTATATGTATTTAAATAGCAATATTGATCAATATGCTATAAATATTTCAGAACTTAATATTCCTAATTTTGATAAATTTCTAAATTTGCTTGATCCTAATGCACAAATCATTTGTGGTGTTAGAGACCCTATAGGGATTTTAAAACACAATTGGGGAAGAGATTGGACAAAAGTTTCAAGAAATTATCCACGCGATTTTAATCTCACTTATGATTATAGAAATTATATTGAATTTTTAACTCACAATAAAAAAACTGAAATTAAAGTTGATTTTGAAGAGCTGAATAATGGAGTTTTTATCTTAAATTTTTTATTGCGATATTTCAATCAAGATAAAATTTATTATTTAGATATGAACTCGATTATTCCAGAAAATGCTTTTAAAACATTGGATTTTCTTGCTCAAAAATTCAGCTTTACCCCCCCCCCTATAGAAAAACAATCCTTTTTTAAAATTCAAGAATTCAAAGGCTACATCCGCTATCTTTTTCCCATCACACTTTATGCCAATAAAAAAGATATAAACAATAGATTAAATCCAGAAATCGATCCTTTAAACAGTATTGCTATTACTTTGGATAGACCAAGACAAAATGAACAAATTAATATAATAAAATTAGTTATTGATGATGATTTATCAAATGATATAGCTTTATATATTCAAAAAGAAGATTTAGAAAAACTTACAAATGATACGCAATTTTTTAATGCTGTTAAAGAGTATTTACATAACTTTTTATTTGAAATAAAAAAGATCGATAAGCAAAATGAACTTATGATGATGAAAGAGGAAGAGGTATTATCATCTTTTAATTCCAACAAGACCTTAGCATCGAAATTTCTAAACATTTTTCAAAAAGAATATCAGCATTTAGAACAAAATCGTCCAGATATTATCAATTCTTGGAAATATTATCAAAAATTTAAAAACAATGATTTTACATAAAATCTATAGGATCAATATCTGCATTGATATTTTTAAATTGTAAAACGTATTCTTCTATGGCAATTAAAGCCTTGTAAGAATCACTGCGGATAAGAATATGAAAACGGTATTTTGCATTAATCATTTCAACTCCGCAAACTCCGTATCCAATAAGTTCTATATTTTTTATCGTTGCTAATTTTTCAGCTAAATACTCACATAAATTTTGTGCTTTTAATCTATCCTTATCTTCTATGATTAATCTTAAAATACGCTTAAAAGGAGGATATAAACCTTTTCTATTTTCAAGCTCATCTCGCAAAAAAGCATCATAATTTTGTATATATTTTTCAAAAAAAGCACGATTTTTAGTTTGCAAGAGTACTCTAGCTTCTCCTTTACGCCCTGCTCTACCTGCAACTTGCATAGCTAAAGCTAAGGTTTCTTCACTCGCTCTAAAATTCGGTCTAAATAAGTACTCATCCATACCCAAAATCACACTCAAATCGACATTATGATAATCATGTCCTTTAGCAAGCATGGAAGTCCCTATAAGTATGTCAATTTTTTTATCATTAAATTCTTTTAAAATGTGATTTAATTTTTTAACACTCGTAATCTCATCGCTATCAAACTTTGCTATTTTAGCATGGGTAAATTTTGACTCTAAAAGCTCTTTAAGTTCAGCCGTTCCCATCTTTCTAGCTTCTAGCATTAAACCTTTGCAAGAAGGGCAGGATTGATCGATATTTTTTGTAAAATTGCAATAATGGCATTTTAATAAATTTCTATTTTTATGCAAACTCATAGCAATAGAACAAAATGGACACTTTATTGTCTCTCCACAATTTTTACAAAAAATTTGACGAAAATTAGCACGCGTAGGCAAGAAGATAATCACTTGCTTTTGTTTATTTAAACTCGCTTGTATTTCATTTAAAAGCATAGGACTTAATGATAACTCATTTTCATCGTATATAAAATGTTTCTTGCTTTCAAAAAATGTTCCTTTAAGTCTAAATACCTTTTGCTTATAAAAACTCGTCAAAGAAGGAGTTGCAGATCCTAAAACGACTTTAATATTTAACTTAGCTCCTAAAAAAAGCGCCAAATCTCTAACATTTAAATAGGGTTGATTTGAAGCTTTATAAGAATTATCATGCTCTTCATCTACCACAATTAAACCCAAATTTCTAAAAGGTAAAAAAAGTGCTGATCTAGCTCCAGCAATCAATAAAGCTTTACCTTCATTAAAGCTTTCCAAACATTCTTGTTTTTTCTTTTTAGAAACCTTAGAGTGCCATAAAAAAAAACTGTCTTCAAAATACATTTGCAAACGTTTTTTCATTTGAGAAGTGAGTGAAATTTCAGGCATCAAAAATAAAACTTGTTTTCCTTTTTTTAAATAATCTTTAATTAAAGAAATATAAATTTCAGTTTTACCACTCCCAGTATCTGCAAAAAGCAAAGAACTTGATTGATTGTTTAAAAAATCTAAAGCTTTTTGTTGTTCTAAGCTTAAATTTGGCTCTTTAGTAATTTCTAGTTTTTTGCAGCTATACTCTTTGCTTGTTAAAAAAAAGCCCAAAACAAAACCCATTTTGGCTGCATAATAATAAGAAATAAATTGCGCAAGTTCAAATTGAGATTTACTTAAAGAAAAAGGTGTAAGCTCTTTAATAGCTTTTGTTTGAAAATCTGGCTTTTCGCATTCCTTAATCACTAAAGCTCTAAGATTTTTTTTCATTTTTACATCTATAATTACCTCGCTTAAGGCAGGGATCTCCTTTTCACTATGAAAAATTAAATTTTGTAAATACAGTCCAAAGACCGACACTTCATAATATCTCATTGCAAATCTTTACAATATTTTGAATTTATGCACTCTAAAATACCTTCTTTAGAGTCATAAGCAAAATCAATGTATTCTTTTGAATTTAAGAAAAATCTATATTGATTGGATGCAATTTTCATCCAAGATTTAAAATCAGAATAAATAGGAGAATCAAGCAAGGAATAATCGTTAGCATTATAAAAAAGTTTTTCCCTTGGAGTATTAAATTTAGCATTGTCAAGATTGGCTATAAAAGCAATTTGTTTAAGCTCAGCTTGAGTTCGCATAAGCGATAAAGCCGAGCTTAACATTTCATAATCTATTTTTAATTTTAAAATTTTTGCCTCTTCTTTGCTTTTGCCCCAAAAGCTTAAGGCTAAAGTAGTAAGTATCCCTAAAATCAAAATGACAAAAACCAACTCAAGCAAGGTAAAAGCTTTTTTCATTTGACTGGGAGTTCTTCATTAATAGCTTTTATAAGTTTTTTAAGTTCTCTTTCTAAAATATAATTTTCATAACTTTTTTTTACAAAAGCATCTACAAAACGCTTGAGTTCAATTTTTTTAGTTCCGCCAGAAATTAAAGCAATATCATCCTCTAAAACATTAGCGAATTCTTCACTACATTTAACAATAAAATCTTTTGCAGAAACATTGATAATTACTTGTTTTAAATTATCACTTGCCAAGTACAGCCTCGATTTTTTTGTAAATATCCTCACTTTCTATATTGCGAGATTTTAATTCTTCCTCAAGACGCATTATTTGATTACTTTTTGCCTCATTTTGTGCCTTTACGCTTACAAGTTCATTTCTTAAATTCTCATTTGCTTCGCACACTTCATTATACTTTTCAATAAGCTCATTAACTTTATCTGACATAGTATTAATAATTTTTTCATCAAACATATTTTTCGCCTTCTTTAATTGAAAATTTAAATATAGAAAATATTTATATAATTGTAGCAAAAAAAAATAAATTTTCATGTTTTTAAAAAGATTAATTTTAATTAAAGTATTTTCTTTTAAAATTTTTATTTTTAAAATATTTTAATAAAGTGAAATTATGCTAGAACTTACAAGTGAATTTAAACCAAGTCCTGATCAAAAACAAGCCATAGAAGGCATAGTAAAAAGTATTAAAAAAGGTAACAAATATCAAACTTTATTAGGGGTTACAGGTAGCGGAAAAACTTTTACCATGGCTAATGTCATCAAAGAACTTCAAATGCCAACTCTTATTATGAGTCATAATAAAAGCTTGTGCGCCCAACTTTATAGCGAATTTAAAGGCTTTTTTTCTAAAAATCATGTGGAGTATTTTATCTCTTATTATGATTATTACCAACCAGAAGCTTACATTCCACGCACTGATGTCTTTATAGAAAAAGACAGTTCCACAAATGAAGATCTAGAAAGATTAAGACTAAGTGCTACAGCTTCACTTTTAAGCTATGAAGATGTTGTGTGTATCGCAAGTGTTTCGGCTAATTATGGACTTGGAAATCCAAATGAATACATTGGAATGGTTTTAATTTTTGAACTTGGTATGCAAATTTCACAAAAAGAACTTCTTAAAAAACTTGTAGATATGGGTTATAAAAGAAATGATAATTTTTTTGATCGTGCAGATTTTCGTGTGCAAGGTGATACTATAGATATTTATCCTGCTTATTATGAGGATGAAGTAGTAAGGCTTGAATTCTTTGGTGATGAACTTGATAGCATGTATCATTATAATGTTTTAGAAAATAAAAAAGGCAAAGATTTAAAGCGCTTTATTTTATATCCTACAAGTCAATTTAGCGTCGGTGAAACGCGTTTAAAACAAGCTATTAAAGATATCAAACAAGAATTGAATGAACGCTTAGCTCAATTTGAACTCGAAAATAAGCTCGTAGAACACCAACGTTTAAAACAACGTGTTGAATTTGATCTTGAAATGCTTACGAGTATAGGTATGTGCAAAGGCGTAGAAAACTATGCTAGACATTTAACAGGTTTAAAAGCCGGAGATACACCTTATACGCTATTTGATTATTTTGCGATTAAAGATAGGAAATTTCTTGTCATTGTTGATGAAAGTCATGTTTCATTGCCTCAATTTCGCGGAATGTTTGCTGGAGATAGAAGTAGAAAGCAAACTTTAGTAGATTATGGCTTCCGCCTACCTTCAGCTCTTGATAATCGTCCTTTAATGTTTGATGAATTTATCCATAAAAATTGTCAATTTCTTTTTGTTTCAGCCACCCCAGCACCTCTAGAACTTGAACTAAGCAAAGAAAATATTTTTCACCAAATCATGCGTCCAACGGGCTTGCTTGATCCACTTATAGAATTAAAAGACAGCGACAATCAAGTTGAAATTTTATTTGACGAAGCTAAAAAAGTGATCGATAAAAATGAACGTGTCTTGGTTACAGTGCTGACTAAAAAATTAGCCGAAGAGCTTACAAGGTATTATTTAGAGCTTGGCATTAAAGTAAAATACATGCATTCAGATATTGATGCAATAGAACGCAATGAAATCATTAGAAATCTTAGAAGTGGTGCTTTTGATATGTTAATTGGTATTAATTTGCTTAGAGAAGGGCTTGATTTGCCTGAAGTTTCACTCATTGCCATTATGGATGCTGACAAAGAAGGATTTTTAAGAAGCACAACAAGTCTTATACAGACTATGGGAAGGGCTGCAAGAAATGTCAATGGGAAAGTATTGCTTTTTTGTAAAAAAATTACAAAATCCATGCAAGAAGCTATGGATACAACTAATGAACGTCGCAAACTTCAAGAAGCCTATAACAAAAAACACAATATTACTCCAACCTCAGTTAAACGTCACATAGAAGAAAGTTTAAAAAATGAGGAAGATTTAGGAGAAATTTATCGCAAAGGTAAAAAACTTGAAAAAATGCCTGCTAGTGAAAGAGCTAAGCTTATTAAGGAACTTCGTAAGCAAATGTTAGAAGCAGCAAAAGCTCTTGAATTTGAAAAAGCAGCAGCTATAAGAGACGAGATCAATAAAATGAAAAATTTATAACAAAAATATATCCCTTGTTCTCACTCCAACTTCATTAATCAAAGCGTTTAAAATTTCATATTGAAAATCTTGCAAAGGACGCTTTTCTTTTAAAACTATACCAATAACCCCTTTTGTTTTTTCTCCATCTTCTATAGGCAAATACATCGCATTAGCATTTGGCAAGGTATTGGTGCAAAGCCCTGCTCTTTCACGATTTGTAGCCACCCATTGAGCAATAGCAATTTCATCAGCACTAAAACAATTTTTAAGTATTTGTTTATCATTATTAAAAAATAATAATGGCTTGGATAAAATATTATTTTTACTCATAGGATAAATGATTATAGGTAAATTTAATAATTTCAAAGCTTGATTGCCAAGTTGCTCCCAAAGTTCTTGTTTGCTTTTTACTCTGGCTAATTTTTCACTATTTTCAAGCAAAATTGCTGTTCTGTAAGCTCTTTTTGCTAATTCTTTGGATTGAAGCTTTAATCTTCTTGTAAAAATAGAAGTTAAAAAACCAACAATAAACATAGTCGCAAAAGTAATTATATTTGCACTATCATGAATTTTGAAACTAAAAAAAGGTTTTAAAAAGAAAAAATTATAAAATAATACACTAACTAAAGAAGAATACAAAGCATAAAATTTATTATCCGATATAAAAGAAGAGCTAAAAACAGCCAAAATAAAAACCATCACTATATTGCTAGGTTGAGTGTCGAATTGATGAAATATAAAAGCGATGATAATTGCTAATAATAATATAGCATTAATCATAATAAAATTTAAAAAATTAAAACCTTTTTTTCTTGTTATTTTGGGCGTTTTAATTTCGCTTTCATTGACTAGATATAAGTCAATATTTGGACTTTTTTTTGCCACAGCTTCAAAAATTTCTTCTTTAAATTTTTTCTTATTTTTATTTTTCCCTAAAACTATTTTAGAAACATTGCTAATACTAGAATATTCAGCAATTTGACCCGCTACATCTTCATCATAAACGCTGATAATCTCAGCATCAAAACTCTTTGCAAGTTCTAAATTTTCTTTTAATGATTTATCCTCTTCAAGGTTAGAATTTTTTATACAAATAGCACTTAATTTTGCATGAAAAGCACTTGCAAGTCTTGCAGCTGATCTGATAACTTTGGCATTGCTTTCATTGATACAAACTAAAATATGCTCTCCAGTATGATAAGTTAAGTCATCATTAATAAGCCTTTGTTCATTTGCTCTTAAATTGACTCTTGATGCAAGTCTTCTTAAAGCAATTTCTCTTAAGGCTACCAATCTTTCTTGTCTAAAAAAATTTTCTAAAGCTAATTTAGCCTGTTTTTCTTTATAAATCTTACCCTCTTGCATCCTTTTTAGAAGTTTATTAGGCTCAATATCCACAAGTTCTACTTGATCGGCTTCATCAAAAATACGATCAGGAATTCTTTCTTTAACTTCTATTTTGCTGATATTTGCCACCAAATCATTTAAACTTTCTAAATGCTGAATATTTAACGTAGTATAAACATCAATACCCGCTTTTAATAATTCTTCTATATCTTGAAAACGCTTTTCATTTCTAAGACCTTTTGCATTTGTGTGCGCTAATTCATCAACCAAAACTAAAGCCGGTTTTCTTTTTAAAGTAGCATCTAGATCAAATTCTTTTAAGGTAATATTTTTATAAGAGATTTCAAGATTTTCAATGCTTTCAAAACCTTCAGTCAAACTCATAGTTTCAGGTCTATCGTGGGGTTCTATATAACCCAAAACGACATCGACTCCATTTTGCAATAAATTTCTAGCCTCACTTAACATAGCATAGGTCTTTCCAGATCCTGCTGCATAACCTAAAAATATTTTTAGTTTAGCAAATTTATTTTTTTCCTCTTCTTTGGCTTTTACTTCAAATTTTTTAAGAATTTGTTCGGGTGTTTGTCGTTGCATTTTTACTCTTTTTCATGGCCTTATTTATAGCTATATTTGCTTTTAAAACATTAACTTTCATCTCACCAAAAATACCTAAAAATTTATCTTGTGTGCTATTATTGATGATTTTTTCTACTTGATTTTTACTTAATTTTGAAAATTTGACTATACGAGGAATTTGTATCCATGCTGCTTGTTTACTAATATGCGGATCAAGTCCTGAAGCTGAAGCATTTAATAAATCAATTGGAATTTCCTTTTTTGAAACATTTGGATTTTGCTTTAAAAATTGATTTAAATCCTTTATCATGCGCTCTTTTAATGCAGGATTAGACATAGAATAATTAAAACCACCTGAATTAACACTGCTTTGATTAATATCACTTGTATTATAATTTACAGCTGAACTTCTTCCATGTAAAAAATAAGGCTTGTTAAAAGCTTGACCTAAAAGCTCTGAGCCAACCGCTTTATTTACATCAAGTGTAGCTTGTCCATTTTCATCGATTAAACTTCCACTCGCCTCATAAGGAAAAATAAATTTAGCTATCTCATTTAATGTAAAAGGATAAATAGCACAACACAAAACAAGCATAACGATAAAAAAACTAAGCAAAGTTCTAATCATAATCAAACTCCTAAAATTCCAAGTAGCCAAGCCGTAGGAATATCGATGATTTTAATACCAATAAAAGGAGCGATCACCCCTCCAATTCCATAAATCCCTAAATTTCTTAAAAGTAACATTTCACTTTTCATAGGTCTAAATTTAACACCACGCATAGCAATAGGTATAAGCAAAGGAATAATCACAGCATTAAAAATCAATGCTGATAAAATAGCACTTTGTGGAGTTGCTAAATGCATAATATTTAAAATTTGCATCTGTGGCAAAACCACACTAAACATAGCTGGTAAAATGGCAAAATACTTAGCAATATCATTAGCCATGCTAAAGGTTGTCAAACTTCCTCTAGTGATCAATAAACCTTTGCCTATTTCAACAATTTCTAAAATTTTTGTAGGATTAGAGTCAAGATCAATCATATTAGCAGCTTCTTTAGCAGCTGCAGTTCCTGAATTCATCGCTATACCAACATCAGCTTGTGCGAGTGCTGGAGCATCATTAGTGCCATCTCCTGTCATTGCGACAATTTTACCTTCAGCTTGTTCTTTTTTTATAGCTTCTATTTTATCTTCTGGCTTACATTCTGCTATAAAACCATCAAGTCCGGCTTCTTTGGCTATTGTAGCCGCTGTTAAGGGATTGTCTCCTGTGCACATAAGTGTTTTTATGCCCATTTTTCTTAATTTTGCAAATCGTTCTTTAAGACCTGGCTTTACAGTATCTTTTAGATAAATTACTCCTAAAATTTCCTTATCTTGACTTACCACTAAAGGAGTTCCACCTAGATTTGAAATTTGCATGACTTTTGCTTCCAAATCACTTGGAATTTCTCCACCCATTTCATCAATATAGGCCTTAATCGTATCAAAAGCCCCTTTGCGAATTTGAGTGCCATCTTTTAAATTAACCCCACTCATTCTATTTTGAGCACTAAATTCGATCACTTCTTGAATTTCTTCTTGATCGCGTTGATATCCCATTTTACCTGCTAACGCAACAATACTTTTTCCTTCTGGAGTTTCATCTTTTAAAGAAGATAATAAACAAGCATGGATCAATCGCTCCCTATCTACTCCTTGAACTTCATAAAATTCATTAGCCAAACGATTTCCAAAAGTGATCGTACCTGTTTTATCTAAGATCATGGTATCAACATCACCACAACTCTCCACGGCTTTTCCAGAAAGTGCTATCACGTTAAAACGAGTTACTCTATCCATTCCTGCTATACCTATAGCTGAAAGAAGTCCTCCAATAGTAGTAGGAATCAAACATACAAGCAGAGCAACTAGCCAAGAAATAGGCAAATTAACATTTAAAAACTCTATAAAAGGATACAAACTAACCACAACGATTAAAAAACTTAAACTAAGAACAATTAAAAGAATATTTAATGCGATTTCATTAGGTGTTTTTTGACGAGCAGCCCCTTCAACTAAATTGATCATTTTATCTAAAAAGCTTTCTCCAGCACCGACTAAAATTTTAATTTTTAAAAAATCTGTTAAAACCGTTGTTCCTCCAGTTACAGAAGAAAAATCACCCCCTGCTTCACGCATCACAGGCGCACTTTCTCCAGTAATTGCCGATTCATCAACGCTAGCCGCTCCTTCGATAACCTCTCCATCATTAGGTATAAGTTCTCCTGCTTTAACTAGAACAATGTCTCCGATTTTTAATTTACTAGCGCTTAGCATTTCTTCACTGCCATCATTTTTAATCACTCTTGCCTTAAAGTCTTTTTTACTTTGCTTTAAAGTGGCTGCCTGTGCCTTTCCTCTACCCTCGGCTATACTTTCTGCAAAATTTGCAAACAATAAAGTAATAAAAAGAACTAAAGTGATTAAAATATTATAAATTCTTTCTTGATGATCGCCTCCAAATAAACTAGGAAAAAAACTTAAAATAAGCGTGATAATAAAACCAATTTCTACCATAAACATTGTAGGATTTTTAATCATAAAACGCGGATCAAATTTAAAAAATGCTCCTTTAATTGCTGTGCTTAGAATTTCTTTTGTGATAAGTTTATTTTGTTTTTTAGACATTAGTTCTCCTTGTTTAATGCCATAAAGATAAATATTCAGCCACACTAGAAAGTGTCAGCACTGGAAAAAAAGTTAATGCCGCAAAAATATAAACGATACAAATTAAAACAAACATAAAAGTCAAAGTATCTGTTTTTAAGGTATTTGTATTATTTTCTTGGGTTTTTTGATTTAAAAATGATCCTGCAATTGCTAATTGTATAATCAAAATAAGATAACGCCCACAAAACATTGCAAAAGCTGTGCTTAAATTCCAAAACAAATCATTATCTTTAAGTCCCTCAAGCCCAGATCCATTATTTGCAGTTGCGGATGTAAATTCGTATAAAATTTGAGCTAAATCATGAAAGCTAGGATTTGTGATGCTATCTTTTGCAAAAATTACTCCCAAAGCACTTAAAACAAGGATCAATAAAGGATGTATCAAAATAGCTAAGGCAATGAGTTTCATTTGCCTACTTTCTATTTTTTTTCCTAAAAACTCCGGAGTTCTTCCTATCATCAAGGCACAAATAAATACACACAAAATAACATAGATCATCATATTCATAAGCCCAACACCATCACCACCAAAAGCAACATTAAGCATCATATTAAGCATAGCAACTCCTATGCTCAAAGGATTTAAACTATCATGCATATTATTAACACTTCCTGTTGTAAAAGACGTTGTAACAGCACTAAATAAACTGGATGAATTAACCCCAAATCTTAATTCTTTTCCCTCTAAATTTCCCAAAGTTTGATTAAGTTCTAAAGAAGATAAATTAGGATTTGGAAGAGTTTCACTATAATGGATAATAATTAAAGAAATTAAGAAAATAATACCCATAGCTCCAAAGATAACTCCGCCTTGTTTTCCCATCAAAGCAAAACCTTGTTTTTCTTTTCTATAATGAATCATCAATCCAAAGGCTACAACACAAGAACTAGGAATTAACATCATGGATAAAATTTGTATAAGATTGGTTAAAGCATTAGGATTTTCAAAAGGCATACTTGAATTAGCTCCAAAAAATCCTCCACCATTGGTTCCTAAGTGTTTAATAGACTCAATAGCAGCAACAGGGCCTGTAGCTATAGTTTGAATTTTATTTTCTAAAGTTACAAGATTAAAATTTGGATAATAATTTTGCACTACACCTTGAGAAATAAAAATCAAAGAAATAATAAAACTCAAAGGAAGTATTAAACGTGTCATCACACGAGTAAAATCCTCATAATAATTTCCCATTTGCATACCACAAAATGCCCTGCAAAAAGCCATACAAGCACAATATCCGCTCACGCCAGAAACAAACATAGCAAGCAAAATTCCTGTGCTTTGAGAAAATAAACTTAAAGCATTTTCCCCGCTATAATGCTGTAAATTAGTATTAGTAATAAAACTAATAGCGGTATTTAAACTCAAATCTAGCGGCATTGATTTGATAGAGTTAGGATTTAAAAAAAATCTATCTTGTAATAAAAAAATAATGAAAGAAAAAATAGCCACCAAAAGATTAAAAATACACAAATGAAAAGAATACTGTTTCCAAGTCATATTTTTTCTATCGATAGCGCAAATTTTATAAATAAAAGTATCTATAGGATTAAAAATAAAATCAAAAATAGTTTTTTTAAAATTAGCAATTTTATATAAGTATCGTCCAAAAATTAAGGATAAACCAAAAGCTATAAGAAGTACTATTACAATTTCTAACATATTATTCCTTTAGAATTTTTCAGGATATAAAAGTGCATAAAAAAGATAGCAAGCAAGCAATAAACTTAAAATCAATAAAAAGATCATTCATAAAATCCTATTAATAAAAATCATTTACAATAAAGGGTTTTAATTCTATCCTTGCTAGCCTTATAATTTGCTTTATTATTTTCAAACTAAAGATATCCTGCCATCATTGTTATAAAATAACCCGCTATACAAGAAGAAACCACGCCAATAAGTCCAGGTAAAATAAAACTATGATTGATCACAAATTTACCAATACGAGTTGTCCCTGATCGATCAAATTGTATAGTAGCCAAATCACTCGGATAAGTTGGCAAAATATAATACCCATAGCAAGCAGCCGCAAAAGCTATGATCACACCTGCTTCAACACCAATACTTAAAGATAAAGGAACAAAAGCAGAAATAGCTGCTGCTTGAGAATTAACAAATTTTGAAATTAAAAGAAGCATTAAAGCATAAGTCCAAGGATGCTCTTTAACTATATCTCCAAATAAAGCTTTCATCATAGGAGTATGGACTGCAAACATCGTATCAGCCATCCAAGAAATTCCAAAAACTGCCACAAGGGCTACCATACCGGATTTAAAAATTTCGTTAGAGCCTATCTTTTTTACATCTGTTTTTGTAAAAATAATCATCAAAGCACCCGCTAAAAGCATAAACATTTGAATGATTGATACCATAGAAATATAATTATAACTTGGATTTCCAAGCTTATCTTTTTGAGGGATAGCTACAATCGCTTCTGAATGATCTTTTATATTAGAAGTTAATTTTTTAAGATCAATTACAGCCTTATTGCCTCCACTTAAAGTCCATTCTACTGTATTATCAATGTGCGCTTGATACACCATTTTTTGACCCCAATTGGGTTTTAAATCATCAAAAATTCCAATAATAGCTACTGAAAAAATTGCAAGGATAAAAATCCACATTGCAACCCAATTACTTTTTGCCAATTTAACCCCCAAAAGCGTTTTAGATTCTCCGTAAACATATTTTTTAAATTCTAAATCTTTTAATTTTTCTTGAAAAACCTCATCTTTATCCAAATCTTTACCTCTAAACCAAGAAAAAATTCCCACACATAAAACACCTATGAGCGTACTAGGTATAGTGATTTGAAGTAAATTAATGTAGCCATCAAAACCGGCCAATTTATGAGAAGTATTTAAAAGCAAAGCTGTTAAACTTACAACCGCTACAGAAACAGGGCTTGCAATAATTCCCATTTGTGAAGATATAGAAGCTGCTGCCATAGGACGTTCTGGACGAATACCATTTTTAATGGCAATATCATAAATGATAGGCATTATAGTATATACCATATGCCCTGTTCCACAAAGCATTGTCAAAAAACACGTAACAAAAGGAGCTAAAAGGGTTAAAAATTTAGGATTTTTTCTTAAAATTTTTTCAGCAATTTGAAGCATAACATCCAAGCCACCGCTTGCTTGCAAAGTCGCACTAGCAACAACTACAGCTAAAATAGTAAGCATAACATCAATCGCAGGTTTTCCAGGCTGGATATGAAAAACAAAAACTAGCATCAAAATGCCTATTCCACCTAATAAACCAAGAGCTATACCGCCTTTTTTAGCACCATAAAAAAGACAAATAAGCACTACCACTATTTGAATAAAAAATTGCCACCCTTCACTAAGATTTGTTAAAAAATCCATTTTAATTCCTTTTTAAATTATAAAAATCAATAATTTCATTGTAGCATAATTTAAAAAGAAAAGATAATATTTATTAAATAATATAAATAAAAATTAAATATAAGAAGTTTTAAAAAAACTTATCCTTCAAGTTCGTAAAGTTTTTTTCTATCTGTAGAACTTGCGATATTGAGATGTTTTCGGTATTTAGTAACCGTTCTACGCCCAATATCGATCTTAAATTCATCCTGTATGAGTTTTAAAATTTTACTATCACTTAAAGGTTTTAAGCGATTTTCATTTTTAACCAAATTTGCGATAAAATCTTTTACACTCGCATTAGAAGTTTCTCCTTCTTCATCAAGAGCAAAAGCAAAAAAATCTTTTAAAGGAATCAATCCTCTTTCACAGCTTAAATATTTATTTGCAATCGCCCTTGAAACCGTAGAAGCATTGCGATCTAAATCTTCTGCAATATCTTTTAAAGTCATAGGTTTAATATCTTTACCCACAAAAAAATCATACTGATGCTCTACTATCATCAATCCAATTTTATATAAAGTTGCTTTTCTCATAGCCAAAGCATCTACTAAATTTTTAGCCTCTTTAATGTAATGTGCTAAATATTCATGGTCAATTCCATCTGTTTCAATAGAAATTTCAGGATAATACTCATCATTAATTTTTACTTTAATTTCATTATTTTCTCGAAAAATAAAAATATCAGGAATGATAGCTTGAGAATCTTCAAAATATTCCAAAAAAGGAGGAATGCTGAATTTTTTTATCACAGAAATTGCTTGAGTATATAATTTTTCTTTCGTATAATTTTGAATATTTTCAAAATCCAATATAAGCATTTTGCAAAAATCATAGAGTTCTTCATCTATATTTTCATTTTCAAGAGCAAATAAAAAAGCTTCTTTATAGTCTTTAGCACCCACACCTATAGGATCTAAAAACTTAAAACGCATCCTAATGCTTTCAATATCCTTTTCATCAATATCTTGCATGACTTCTTGATCGTATTCAAAATACCCTTCATGATTAAGACATTCTATGATTTTATTTGCAATATTCTGAGATTTTTTTGTAGGAAAAAGCGGAGGGATAATTTGCTCATTTAAAAGTTCATAAACACTTTTTTTACCAATACCCATACTTTCAACCATAGCTGAATTTGTATTGTTTTTATAAAAAGAATCAAAATAACTCTTTCCTTTTTCAGAGGTTTTAATCGCATCTTGAATATTTAAAAAAGGATTTTCTTCTGCAAATTTGTCCAAATTCTCTTTTAAATCTTCTATATTTGCCTGTAAAATAGGAAGCCACGAACGCAAGGTTTGAGAAATTTTTGTTTTTGCACTTTGAGTAATCTTTTGCTTTAACATTAATCTAGGAGTTTAAACTCCGCTCCTAAATAGTATTTTTTTACATCTTTATTGTTTGCAATTTCTTCAGCATTCCCACTTGCCAATAAAGATCCAGAACGAATCACATATGCCCTATCGCAAATAGCTAAAGTCTCTCGCACATTATGATCAGTAATTAAAATTCCAATATTTAATTTCTTAAGTTCTTTAATCAAAGCTTGAATTTCAGAAACTGCTATAGGATCGACCCCAGCAAATGGTTCATCAAGAAGTAAAAATTTAGGCTCACACATCAAACTTCTTGCCAACTCACAACGCCTTCTTTCACCGCCACTTAAACTCAAACCTTTTCTTAAGCGAATCGGTTCTATACTCAAGAGTTCAAGCATTTGCTCTACTTTTTCATTTAATACTTTTTTATCTTTATAAAAAATTTGTGCCGCTAAAAGCAAATTCTCTTCAACGCTTAAATCTTTAAAAATACTACTTTCTTGTGGTAAATATCCAATTCCCTCTCTAGCACGTTTATTTAATGGCTCTTTCGTAATATCCACACCATCAAGCAAAACTTTTCCATTACTTGGAGTTATTAAACCACATATCATATAAAAAGTAGTGGTTTTTCCTGCTCCATTTGGCCCTAAAAGTCCAACAACTTCGCCACTATTTAATTCTAATGATACATCTTGTATAATTTTTGTTTTTTTTATGATTTTTTCTAGATTGATGATTTGTAATTTACTCATAAAATTTCATACTTTCTTTTATTTTCTTTAACGCTGATTTTAACAATTGTAGATAAAATTCCAAATTGCAATAATTTTTCTTTTAACTCATCATCTCCCCATTCTACCAGATGCAAACCTTCTTCAAATAAATTATCAAACAAGCCATTCTTTAAAAGCCCATCTAAGCCCTGCTGATAAATATCATAATGATATACACAAATATTTTTATTTTGGTATTTTTGCATGATAGAAAAAGTTGGGGAAGTAACCTGATCGCTTAAATTTAGAAATTTAACCCAAGCTTGAACTAAACTAGTTTTACCACTAGCTAAATCTCCTTGCAACAAAACCACTCCATCGCAAGGCAAATAAGAAAAAATTTGATCTAATTCTTCTTTAGATAAAATCATTTCTTTCATAATTTTTCCACGTATTGATTTTGGGTATTTTTAGGAATACTTTTAGTAGAAGGTATGGCCAAAACCCTATATTCTTGAGTGTATTGCATGAAATGCAAACTAATGATATCTCCTATTTTCACTTCCTTACTCGCTTTAGCGACTTTATCATTGACTTTGACCACTCCGCTTTTACACATATCTTCAGAAATTGCTCGTCTTTTTGTGATATTAACCACATTTAAAAATTTATCCACTCTCATAGGAATGAATTTTAGCAAAAAAAAACAAATTTTGGAACATATTTTGCTTGTATTGATGCAATTAAATTTCATTAAAAACCTTTCTTTTAACAAATTTTAGATACAATAAGATAAAAATTAAGTTAAAACTTAAAAAAGGATTGTTTGATGAAAGTATTACTGATTAAAGATGTTAAAGGGCTTGGGAAAGCCGGAGAAGTTAAAGAGGTTAAAGATGGATATGGACAAAATTTTTTAATCGGAAAAGGCTTGGCTAAAGCTGCTACTACTGAAGTTTTAAGAAAATATGAAAGTGATAAGAAAAAAGAAGCTGAAAATTTACGCTTTGAAATTGCAAATTTAGAAAAATTAAAAGAAGAGCTTAGTAAAATCACCCTTGAAATTTTTAAACCTGTTGGAGCCAATGGCAACTTATTTGGCGGGGTTACAAAAGATGAAATCGCTCATGCACTTAAAGAGCAAAAAAATATAGAACTTGATAAAAAAAGTTTAGAATGTGATACTTTAAAAAGCATTGGAATTCATGAAATCAGTGTAAAATTAGGCCATGCAATCCATGCAAATTTTAAAATTGATATAAAGGCAGAATAATTATGTTTCACGCAACTACGATTTTAGCCTATAAGGGTAAAAATAAATCCGTAATCGGAGGAGATGGGCAAGTTAGCTTTGGAAATACTGTTTTAAAAGGCAATGCCGTTAAAATTAGAAAGCTTAACAATGGCAAAGTTTTGGCAGGTTTTGCAGGAAGTACAGCGGATGCTTTTAATCTTTTTGATATGTTTGAAAATTTATTACAAAGTTCTAAAGGCGATCTTTTGAAGGCCGCTATAGATTTTTCCAAAGAATGGAGGAAAGATAAATACTTAAGAAAACTCGAAGCCATGATGCTAGTGCTTGATAGAAATCACATTTTTTTACTTTCGGGAACTGGCGATGTAGTAGAACCAGAAGATGGAGAGATCGCAGCGATTGGTAGTGGTGGGAATTATGCGCTTTCAGCTGCAAGAGCCTTAGCAAAACACGCTTCTTTAGATGAAGAAGAACTAGTAAAATCAAGCTTACAAATTGCAGGAGAAATTTGCATTTATACCAATACAAATATAAAAACCTATGTAATAGAGGATGAAAAATGAACTTAACTCCAAAAGAAATAGTCAAATTCTTAGATGATTATATTATCGGTCAAAAAAAAGCTAAAAAAATCATTGCTATAGCCTTAAGAAATCGTTATAGAAGAATGCAATTAAGCCCAGAACTTCAAGATGATATTATGCCAAAAAATATTTTAATGATAGGATCAACTGGAGTTGGCAAAACCGAAATTGCAAGAAGACTTGCAAAAATGATGGGTTTTCCTTTTATAAAAATTGAAGCTAGCAAATACACTGAAGTGGGCTTTGTAGGGCGTGATGTAGAGAGCATGGTAAGAGATTTGGCTAATGCAGCTTTAAATTTGGTCAAGAATGAACAAAAAGAAAAAAACAAAGATAAAATCGATGAATTTATCGAAAATAAAATTTTAGAAAAACTCTTGCCACCTTTACCAAAAGGCATTAGTGATGAAAAACAAGAAGAATATAAAAACAGCCTTGAAAAAATGAGAACCAAACTTAGAAATGGAGATTTGGATGAAAGCAATATAGAAATAGAAATTTCTCAAAGCATGTTCGATACCAATCCTAACTTGCCGCCTGAAATGGGAGCGATGCAAGATATTGTCAAGGTTATTGGCGTAGGAAGTAAAAAAGTCAAAAAAGAAATGAAAATCAAAGATGCTAAAAACGCTTTAAGAAACGAAGCTGGAGATAAAATTTTAGATCAAGAAAGCATAAAAAGTGAAGCTTTAAAAAGAGCAGAAAATGAAGGGATTATTTTTATAGATGAGATCGATAAAATAGCCGTTTCAAGTGGAAATTCAAATCGACAAGATCCAAGCAAAGAAGGAGTACAAAGAGATTTATTACCAATCGTTGAAGGATCTAGCGTTCAAACTAAAATCGGAACCTTAAAGACTGATCATATACTTTTTATCGCTGCGGGTGCTTTTCATTTAAGCAAGCCAAGTGATTTAATCCCAGAACTTCAAGGACGTTTTCCTTTAAGGGTTGAACTTGATAGCTTAGATGATAAAGCTCTTTATGAAATTTTAACCCGTCCTAAAAATTCACTTTTAAAACAATACACCGAACTTTTAAAAACAGAAAAATTAGAACTTGAATTTGATGATGAAGCTATAAAAGAAATTGCAAAAATAGCCTCTAAAGCAAATGAAGAAATGCAAGATATAGGTGCTAGACGTTTGCATACTGTGATAGAAAAACTTCTTGAAGACTTAAGTTTTGAGGCTGATGAATACGCGGGTAAGAAATTTATCGTTGATAAAAAAATGGTCGAAGAAAAACTTGGAGATATTATAGAAAATAAAGACTTAGCTAGGTATATTTTATGAAAAGTGGCTTTGTTAGCATCATAGGAAGAACCAATGCTGGAAAAAGTGCTTTGGTTAATTCCTTGCTTGAGGAAAAAATCACTCTAGTTTCTCATAAACAAAATGCCACAAGGCGAAAAATCAAAGCCATAGTGATGCATGAAAAAGATCAAATTATTTTTATTGATACTCCTGGATTACATCAAAGTAATGCAACCTTAAATCAAATGTTAATTGAAAGTGCTATAAAAGCCATGGGAGATTGTGATTTGATTTTGTTTGTGGCAAGCGTATTTGATGATCTGAAAAATTATGAAGAATTTTTAACACTAAAACCAAAAGTTCCTCATATTATCGTTTTAAACAAAGTTGATTTAACCGATAATGCCGCTCTTTTAAAAAAACTGAACGATTATGCTAAATTTAGCGAGTATTTTAAGGCTATCATTCCTTATTCTTGCAAAAAAAAGACTTACAAAAAAACCTTGCTTGATGAAATTGTAAAATATTTAGACGAACATGAATATTTTTATGATCCTGATTTTTTAACTCCAAGCAGTCAAAAAGAGCTTTATAGAGATTTTATACTTGAAAGTATTTATGAAAATTTAAGTCAAGAATTGCCTTACTGCACCGAAGTAATGATCAATAAAATTAAAGAAAAAACAAATCTTATCATTATTGAAGCTCAAATCATTACAGATACAAATTCTCATAAAGCCATGCTTATAGGAAAAAATGGATCAACGCTCAATCGTATAGGCAAAGATGCTAGAATAAAAATTACACAACTAGCTCAAAATAAAATTCTTTTAAAACTATATGTAGTGGTAAAAAAGAATTGGCAAAAAGATGAGGATTTTTTAAAAAAAATGTTAAATTATGAAGAATAAAATTGAAATTGTAAGTTTTGAAAAACTCATTTATATCCAAAAAAATGGCAGATTTGAAGAAGATAGACTCTTTGAGGAAATAATCAAAGAATGTGATATAAAAAATCCTTTTGAATATCAAATAGCATTTTTAAAACAAGATGAAATTTATCACTGTTTTTTAAGTAGAGTTGAAAATTTACCCAAATGCCTCGCTTGTTTCCCCAAAGCCTTCATTTTTAAGCCTTTATTTAAAAATAATTTGATTGAAAAAAATAATTTTTGCTTTCTAGAGCTTTATTTGGATGAAATATATTTATGTTTTTATGAACAAGATAAATTTAAAGCTTTTAAAAAATTCAAATATGAACAAAACTTAGAATTATTTTTAAAAAAAACACATATATTAGAACTTTTACAATACTATGAAAGTGAAATTTTAATCAGTTTTGAAAATAATGATTTGATAAAAGAATTAAAAAATAAAGCAATAGTTTGTAAAATTTTAGAACAAAATGAAAATAAACTCGCAAAATTAAGCATGCCAATCTTAGATAAAAATGCAAATTTTATTAAAACAAGTAAGAAAATTTTTCCTTATTATTTAAAACTATTTTTTTTATTTTTATTCATTTTTTTTAGTGCGAGTGGAATTTTAATTTTTACTAATTTTTTAAATTATCAAGAGAATAAAAACTTGCAAACTCAAAATAAAAACTCTCAAGATAAGCTTTACAAACTAGAAAAAGAGAAAAATAAAATCTTAGAAAAAAAACTCAAAGACTTAAATTTAACTCTTTATGATAAAAAAATACTTCTTGATCAAAATTTTAATCAACTCAATGAAATTGTAAAAAATTTCAAACCAAACAAAGATAGAACTTTGATTTTAAAAAATATCTTTATTTGGCTTAACCAAAACTCACTAGGAATTTCTAGCTTAAAACTAAAAGATTATAACATTATCATACAATTTAACAATCAGGAAAACTATCTTCACGCTCTTAAAAATTTAAAAACTGAATTGAAGCTTATATCCAAAAACGATGCATTACATCAAATTATTTTAGAGTTAATCCATGGATAAAATAGAATTTTTTTTAGAAAATTTAAATCTAAGAGAAAAACTTCTCATTACTATCATTATAATATTGTTCGCTATATTTTTAGCTTTTAAAATCGAACCTTTATTTGTAAATTCTTTTTTTAATCATAATATTTTCATCCATAATATTGATATTAAAAAAGAACAAGCTGCTAATGAAAATTTAGAACAAAAAATACAAATATCAAATCAAAAACTACAACAAATTCAAAACAAAACACTCGTTTATGAACAATACTTAAGTTTATTCCAAAAAAAATATGATCAATATTTAAAAAATATCAAAACACTAGCTCTAAATAACAAAATCGAAATAAAAAAAATCTCACAGACAAAAACTCAAAAAAACAATATCGATCACTATAAAATTTTTATCAAAACTTATGGAAATTTTAATGCTTTATTGTCTTTTATAAAAGATTTAGAAAACTCAAATTGTTATTATCAAATCAATATCATTGAAATGCAAAATTTAACAAGCTTAAAACTGGAATTAAATCTTGAAATATCAATAATATATCTTAATAAGGAAATTAAATGAATTTATACCAACAAAAGATCACACAACTTAGAGACTTAATGAAAAAAAATCATATAGATGTTTATTTGATTTTAAGTTCAGATCCTCATTTAAATGAATATCTTCCAGATTTTTATCAAAATAAAACTTTCATTAGCGGTTTTAAAGGATCAGCTGGAACCTTGATTTTTACCCATAAAAAAGCTTTTTTATGGACAGATGGAAGATATTGGCTTCAAGCTGAAAAAGAATTAAAAGGAAGTTCTATAGAACTTCAAAAACAAGATCATGCTAACACTTTTTTAAATTGGTTAAAAGAAAATCTTAAAAACAATGAAATTCTAGGCACTGATTTTTCTCTCTTGTCTTTAAATTTATTTGAAAATTTGCAAACAAATTACCGAGCAAGATTAAAACACATTGATTTGATTTCACCTTTATGGCAAGACCGTCCTAATTTACCAAAAAGCAAAATTTACGAGCACAAGATTAAATACTGTGGTTATTCTCGTCAAGAAAAAATCAAACAAATACGAGAAAAAATGCAAGATTTAAACGCGCAGAGTCATCTCATTTCTTCGCTTGATGATATCGCTTGGATTACGAATTTAAGAGGAAACGATATAGAATACAACCCTGTATTTTTAAGTTATTTGCTTATCAGTCAAAAAACAATTTTGCTTTTTGTTGATCAAAATAAAATTGATTCAAAGCTAGAAAAAAAGCTCAATCAAGATGGAATTTACATTAAAAATTATTGTGAAATTTATCAAGAAATTCAAAAACTCCGCGATATAAACCTACTCATAGAACCAACAAAAACAACAGCTTTATTGATTCAATATCTTCATAAAAGTGTAAAAATCATAAAAGAAATTAATCCTAGCACATATTTAAAATCAATCAAAACTCAAAAAGAAATCAAACATATAGAAAATGCTATGATAGAAGATGGAATTGCTTTGTGTAGATTTTTTACTTGGCTAGAAGAAAATATCAAAAAAAATAAACGCATAAGTGAGCTTGATATTGATCTTAAGATAACAGAATTTAGATCAAAAAGTCCTTATTATATTAGCAATAGCTTTGCAACCATAGCAGGTTTTAATGCTAATGGGGCTTGTGTTCATTACAAGGCAACAAAAGAGAATTTTTCTTATATTAAAGATAATGGACTTTTACTCATAGATTCTGGCGCCCAATATGAAAATGGCACCACAGATATAACTCGCGTTGTTGCCATAGGAAAAGTTAGCAAAGAGCAAATTTATGATTATACTCTTGTTTTAAAAGCACATATAGCCATATCAAGTACTATTTTTCCAAAAGATATTCCTATGCCTTTACTTGATGCGATCTCAAGGGCGCCTTTATGGAAAAATCAGCTTGATTATATGCATGGAACCGGCCACGGGGTAGGCTATTTTTTAAATGTCCATGAAGGTCCTCAAACCCTATCTTATTTTGCGCCTGTCCTTGAAAAAACCAAAGCCAAAGAAGGAATGCTAACCTCTATAGAACCAGGAATATATAAAAAAGATAAATGGGGTATTAGGCTTGAAAATTTAGTTTTAAATACCAAAGTTAAAAATCCAAAAAATAAAGATTATGGAGAATTTTTATACTTTAAACCCTTAACTCTTTGTCCTTTTGAGTTAAAATGCATCGATAAAACTTTACTCAATAAAGATGAAAAATCATGGCTAAATGCTTATCATAAAAAAGTTTATGATAAACTTTCCATAAGGCTAAAAAATGAACCTAAAGTTTTAAAATGGCTAAAAAATAAAACAAAAACTATTGATTAGCTTTGTTAAAAACTTCAAGTTATTTAAAATAACCTAAACTTATCATTTTTTGATAAATTTTCGCACTGATTTCCCCAGAGGTAGTATCTCTACCTCCATGTTCGAGTAAAACGGTTACAACATATCTCGGATTTGCATAAGGCGCATAAGAAGTAAGCCATGCATGAGATCTTGTATAATATTGTAATTGTTTTTCATCCACCCTGCTGCGATCTGTTTGAGAAAATCCTACCACCTGTGCAGTTCCTGTTTTAGCAGCTACTTTTACACCAAGATTATGCAAATAACGATAAGCTGTTCCTCCTTGTTCATTAGCTACAGCATACATAGCATCCCTTATATAAGGAAGCTGACTTTTTTCAAATAAGGTAAAAATTTCTTGATTATCATGGGTTTTATTTTCAATTTTAGTATTATTATTTTCTATACTTTGTAAAAAATGAGGTAAAACTTGTTCACCTTTAGCAATTTGAGCTGTATATCTTGCAATTTGCATAGGAGTTGCTAAAAAATTTCCCTGACCTATGGCCGTATTTAAAGTATCACCCTGAAACCAATTTTGCTTATATCTTTGCATTTTCCATTCTCTACTCGGTAAAATACCTACAAATTCATTAGGCAAATCAACTCCAGTTTTTGCACCAAAACCAATGCGTGATAAAGTTTGACTGATTTGATTGATACCAACTTGCAAACCTCCATCATAAAAATAAACATCACAACTTGATTTAATAGCATGTTTTAAATCCACGTTTCCATGCCCTGATCGATTCCAGCATCGAAATAATCTTCCTCCAAGCTCCACACTACCCCCACAAAAAAATTGAGTAGAAGGTGTTATATTTCCTGAATTTAAAAAAGCCAAAGCAACACCCATCTTAACAACGGAGCCAGGTGGATAATATCCATTGATTAGTTTATTTGTAAAAGGATGATCAAGATTATTAGAAAGCTCATCCCAATCTTTAAAAGAAATTCCCGTTACAAAAGGATTAAGATCGTATTCTGGAAAACTTCCAGCTGCTAAAATAGATCCATCTTTAATATCCATAATAATTGCTGCTCCAGCATTATTTTCAAAAATATTAGTCAAAAAATCTTGCAATTGTATATCAATAGTTAAATGTATATCATTTGAAAGTGGAGGAGTATAAGAAATTTGTGCCACTTCTTGATTTAAGGCATTAACCTTATAAACTTTTTCTCCTTTGACTCCTTGTAAAACATCATTATAATAACGTTCTATGCCACTTTTTCCAATAAAATTTGTCAATTTAGAGATTTCATTTTCTTTTATATCTTGTAAATTAGCTTTTCCAACATAACCTATAATATGAGAGGCTAATTTTCCATAAGGATATTTTCTTTGCACGGTAGATTCTATTTTTATATTTTCATCCAAATTAAGCACTGAATAATGTTTCATCATCTCTTGTGCGGGTATAAAATCTACAATTTGTATATAATCTTGATTATAATATGAATCATTTTTCTTATAAATTTGTAATAATTTTGTAACATTTAAATCCGGAAAAAAACCTTGCAATTTGTTTAATTCTTTTTCTAAAATACTGATTTTATTTTTCTTAAGACTTAAATAAGGTTTTAAAGAAATACTATATCCTAAGTCATTAACTGCCAAAAGTGTGCCGTTTCGATCAAATATTTCCCCACGTTTAGGAGCTATCAATTGAGTTTTTATAGCATTTTGCTTTGCAAGCTCTTCATAATATACATTAGACTTTATACTCAAATAATAAATGCGACTTAATAAAAAAATAAAAAATAAAAGTATAAAACCAACAACCAAACGCATACGCATTAAATTTTACCTCTAAAAAAGACATAAGCTAAAAAACATTCAATTGCTATAGATATTAAATATCCAAAACTCAATGTTTTAAAATGCTGATTATTCATATAAGAAAAAATAAAATCCAAAAGAAAAATGAAAAAATAAGCACAAAGAACAAATGCAACAGGTATCAATTTTTCCATTTTCAAACTCGTTTTAATCCAATCAGCACAAATATAATAAAAAAGAGCAAAGGCAATCCAAGATGAAAAAATAAAAAAATCATAGGTAACATCTGTAAAAAACAAAAAAAATAAAGAAAAATACCACCGAAAATCAAGTTTATTAAAGGTTTTTTGACTTTGTTCTAAAAGATAAATCATATAGCAAAAAAATAAACCATAAAGCAAAGGTGTATAGGTAAAAATAGATCCTAAAATTTGATATACAATATAAAAAAAACCTAAAAATATATACCCACCATTGATATTTACTCTATAATTTTTTATCATTTATAAACCCAAAACCTGATTAATGATTTCATTCTCAAGCTTATCAAGCCCAAATTTATTTAAATTTGAAATTAAAATTGCATCTTTAAAATTATTTCTAAGTTTGGCTTTTTCGCTTTGATTTAATTTATCACATTTTGTAAAAACTTTTAAAATTTTTTGATCCAGTCTTAAAAATCCTTTTAAATAATCATTCAATCCTTTATCAATTTCTAAATCAGTATGTCTTGAATCAATTAAATGAATAAATAGCTTTATGGAAGTTCTTAATCTTAAAAACTCATCCAAATGAACATTCCACTCTTCTTTTAAATTTTTAGAAACCTTAGCATAACCAAAACCAGGTAAATCTACAAAATGAATATTAAATTTATCCTCATCTTTTTGACATAAAACTTCAAAAAAATTTATCAATTGAGTTTTTCCAGGAGTTGAAGAGCTTTTGGCAAGATTTTTTTGCTTACACAAAGAATTAATTAAAGAACTTTTGCCAACATTTGATCTTCCTAAAAAAGCAACTTCACTAAAATTAGACGCAAAATTGATATCAAATTTTGCCAAAGAGGTGATAAAACGTGCATTAATAATCATTTTTGTTTCAAATCAAATACAAAGCGTGCAGGTTTATTGTCTTTGCTTTGTATTTTATAAATATTTTTTTTCCTATCTACGATAATTTTATCTCCGCAAAGCTTTTGATGGTTGATTGGTTCATTGATATATGCATTTCCATCAATTTCATAAGTATCATCAACAACATTATAAATTAATTTATCCCCCTCTCCTTTATAAACCTTGCCTTTTAAGTTAATTTTAAATTTTGGATTTTGCGTAGCTTCATACCGTATAGGTTTGCGATTTTTATCAGTATAGATGATCAATTTTCCAGCATTTAAAATATCTTCTCCCCTTTTAACTTCAACATCGCCACTAAGTATACTTTCTCCCTTATTCTCATCGGAATAAAAATTTAAAGCTTTTACTTCAATTTTAGTCGCTAAAGATACACTTATACAAAAGAATAATAAAATTATTTTTCTTGCAAACATGCATTTACCTCTTGAATTTGCAAAATTTTGTTTTTTGTATCATATTGTAAAATTTTTCCATTAACAATATTTCCATTAATCAAACCCTTAAAACCTGTATCTGTGCTTAAAATTTTGTTTTTTGGCTGATACTCTACTTCATCAGCAATAAATTTAACATTATTAGATCCTAAATATGTAACATTTCCTTCAAATTTTATCTTATCCATATTTTGACCCAAAAGTTCTAGCTTATTAGCACTTAAGTTAAAATCCAAATTATAATTTGTGAAATTATCAAATTCATCTCTATTAGAATATCTTACCCAAGAATTAGCTTTATAATAAGACTTAATTGCTGTTTGATTGATATCATAAGCTTTTAAATGATTTGCTTCAATATTTTTAAAATTTAAAGAATAAGATTTAATATCTAAAGAATAAGGATCTTGAAGCCATAAAATCACAAAAGTAATCACAAAAAGAGCGATAAGGATACCAAAACTTTTTATAGCCAAATTTTATTCCAATCTTGCTGCATATTATTTTTTTTCACGATATATTCTATCATTTCTGCTACAGCGGCTTCTCCGCCTTTATTTTCCAAAATCACATCAACCTTTAAATCCTTATGAGCATCTTTTGGCTTAAAGCTTAAACCCACATTTTCAAGAAGATTTTTATCATTAAAATAATCCCCTATAGCTGCACACTGAGAAAAATCAAGGTTTAATTTTTGCAAAATTTCTTTTGCGCAAGTTAATTTATCTTTAACTCCTTGGAATAAAAGATCTATTTTTAAATCTTTAGATCTTTTATCTACACAAGGGCAATTTCTACCTGTAATGATGGCGATTTTTTTGCCAAGTTTTATCCAAGCTTCAATCGCTGCACCATCTTTAACATTAAATTCTTTGATAAAACCACCTTCTGAAGTGTAGATGATTTTTCCATCTGTTAAGCAACCATCCACATCTAAAAAAATTAATTCTATCATTTTATTCTCTTACTATGAAAGCTCCAGCAAATGCTCCACTTGCAGCAAAATCACGTGCTTCTTCTTCACTTCTAAATCCGGTTAAAAAAACTCGATTTAAACCATCCACTGTACTTGTGCGTATAGTCGAAGAATAAGTTCTATAAGTTTTATATCTTGAAGCTATAGTTCTTGCACCTTCTGGATTTTTAAACGCACCAATTTGAACCATAAAATTTCCACCCTCGTAAATTTGTCCATTGCCTGAAATTTCTCCACCGTTGCCATAATTTACATTAGAATGAACGACATTATTGCCAGAATTTGAAGAACCAAATCCTATAACTTCGAGTCTAACTGGTGCCGTTCCACTGTGTATCATATCGATTTGTTTTGCAGCCGCATTAGATAAATCAATAATACGATTATTTACAAAAGGACCACGATCATTTACACGAACGGTAACTTGACGATTATTGTTTAAATTTGTAACCTTTAAAATAGTATTCATAGGTAAAGTTTTATGTGCTGCTGTGAATGCATTTTGATCATAAATTTCACCATTTGAAGTTTTTTTACCATGAAATCCTGGTCCATACCAACTAGCAATACCATCAGCAGTTTCTCCAACAGATACCACAGTTGGATAATAAGTTTTTCCATTTATGGTATAAGGCTTCATTGTGCCTTTACCGCCTGAAGAACTAGGATTGCTTTTAAAATCATTACTCGGGTAATAAACCTGAGCACCGCTACTTGATTCTGAAAGTAAATTACCTATTCCACAACCCGTAAAAATACTAATGACGGATAAAATTGGAATAATTTTTAGAGTCGCTTTGAGCTGTCTTAATGTTTGCATTTTTGTTCTCCTTTATTGGTATTATAATTTTTTGATTAATACTTAAACGATTTTTATAAATACGGTTTAATTCTTTAATACTATCTATACTCACATGATGATTTTTCGCTATTTTATACAAAGAATCTCCCGCTTTTACGGTATAAACTTTGGTCATAGGTATAGTTGTATCAACTTTTGCAAGTTTATTTTCTTTAAAATACTTGTCAAAAAAAGCCACTTTATTTAAAGGAATATACATATAATATCCTTTGCCTGGCGGCGTAAAATTATGCTTAAAATGAGGATTGTATTTTTTAAAAGTAGCAAAACTTATATTTAAATTTTTGGCTATATCTTTTAACGAGACAGAAGATGGGGCATCCACTTTAATAAAATCATTACTTAAAGCATAATTTACCAAAGATGCATCTTTTGCTAATAAAAAATCTCTATCATTTGCCAAAAATGAAAGGGTTAAAATTTTACGCAAAAAATTACGAGTTTCTAAAGAAAGATATTTTTTATCTGAATCAAGCAAAACATTTAAGTCATCACTGCCTGCCTCTTTAATAGCTTGATGCAATTTTCCATTGCCGCAATTATAAGCTAAAATAGCTAGATACCACTTACCAAACTCTGCTTTCATTCTTTTTAAATAATCAATAGCTGCATAAGTTGATTTTACAGGATCCCGTCTTTCATCAACATAAGCATCTACCCTAAGTCCTAAATTTTTGGCCGTAGGTTTCATAAACTGCCAAATTCCAACAGCTTTAGCATTAGAAACACTATTAACCTTTAAACCAGATTCAACCATAGCTAAATATAAAATTTCTTCAGGAACTTCTTCTTCAGATATTATTTTTCGAATCATAGGAGTTATTTTTGAAAAATTTTGCATTCCATCAATCAAAGTTTTAGTATGCTTTGATTTTATATCTTGTTGACTTTGAACAAAAACTAAATTACTGATAAAATTTGACTCTATATCTAAATCTCTTAAAATTTTTATCTGTCTTTCATAAAATTCTGGAGAATTAATTTGTGCAAAAAGAAAATTAAAAAACAATAATAGTAATAATATTTTTTTCATAAACCACCTTGAAAAAATAATTTTTTAGAATTATCCAAGCAAATTTTTAAAAGCTCTTCTCTTGATAAATTTAAAATTTCACTCATTTTATTAGCCACTAATTGAGTTAGCAAAGGCTCATTTCTCTTCCCGCGATAAGGCTCTGGAGTTAAATAAGGCGCATCAGTTTCAATGAGTAATTTGTCCCTTGGAATTTTAGGTAAAATTTCCACTAATTTCTTAGCATTTTTAAACGTTAAAATTCCACCTATTCCAAAATAAAAACCTTCATTGCTAAGACGAAGTAAATGTTCACTCGCATTAAAACAATGTAAAACTCCACCAACAAGATCCTTAGAATATTGATGTAAAATTTCATAGGTATCATTATTGGCTTCTCGTGTATGGATAATCACAGGCTTTTTAAACTCTTTTGCTAATTCAAGCTGAATTTTAAAAAAATGTTTTTGAAGATTTTTTTGATGCTCTATTTCTTTTAAATCATCGCTTTGAAAACGAAAATAGTCCAATCCACACTCGCCTACCGCTATGCATTTTTCTTGTTTTAAATATTGTCTTAAAATGTTTTCATCAAAATTATCAATTTCATAAGGATGTATTCCAGCTGCAAAATATACTCTATCATATTTTTGCGCTAATTCTGCAGCATAAGGAAGATCTTTAATATGCGCACCAGGTATAATTATTTTTTCAATCCCATTATTAAAAGAATGTGTTAAAAGTGCATCCAAATCATCCTTAAAAACATCACTATCAATATGACAATGGGTGTCGATAATCTTTAAATTATCTTTAAATTCAAGATCTAAGAACATACTTCCACTCGATCCTTACCGTTAGTTTTTGCTTGTGCAAGTGCCTTAGATGCTTTTTCGACTAAGTGGTCAAATTTATCTTTGTTTTTACCAAAAACTACACCGATAGAAGCAGTAAAAAACACTTCATCTAAATTAATCAAAATTCCAACTTTTTTTATATTAACACGGATGCGAGATAAAATTTTAACAGCTTTTTCGTGAGAAATATTTTTTAATAAAATACAAAATTTTTCAGGACTAAATCTTCCTACTATATCCCTACCCTTAACTTCATTTACAATTTCATTAGCACAAATTTTAATAATCTCATTACCCGCATCAAAACCATATCTTTCATTTAAAGATTTTAAATCATCAATATTTAAAAAAGCCAAAGCAAAATCTTCTTCTTTAATCATAACTTCATTAAAATACGCTTCAATATCATCCATTAAAGCTTCGTAATTTTTTACACCCGAAATAGGATCAAGATTGTTATAGGTATTTAAAAATTTCATATTATCCATATAAGTTAAACATCGATCCAAACGAGAATTAAAACTATCTCTTTTAATTGGTTTTATTAAATATTCATTGGCACCATTTTTAAATAAATCAGCCTCTAAAGTATCATTTTTATCGCCTAAAAGTATCACTCCTAGTTCATCTTCACTGAAACGAGCTCTAACCTCATCTAAAAGTTCGCTTCCGCTAATAACTGGCATATTAACATCTGCAATAATAAGGCGTATATCATTGTTATCATTTAAATAACTCATAGCTTCTTCTCCATGAGCAGCAGCTAAAACATTAAAACGTCTTTGCGTAAGGATCTTTTTAATTTCATTACGTTCAGGAAGTTTGCTTAAGGCTAAAATGATTTTAGTTCCAGAATATTGATCTAATTTAGATATAGAATTTATAATATCATCAATACAAGTACTGCTTTCTTTAAAAATATAACCCATTATATCTTTTTTTAAAAAGTCATCTCTTACTTCTTTATCGTTATTAGCAGTTAAAACAATCACGGGTAATTTTTTTTCTAAAAGAAACTCTACTACCTCTCCATTTGGAGCATCTGGTAAATATAATTCAGCAAAGACTAAAAAATATTTATTAGAAGATAATTCTTTTGCCTCCGTATAACTAAAAACAATATCAACCTCATAATTTAAAGTCGATTGGATTTTTTTAGCCAAAAGCTTTCCAAGCATTTTATTATGATCGACAATTAAAATTTTTTTATCCATAAATTTAACACACCTTAAAAATTAAAGCTAATTTTAATGTAAGGATAAAATTGTAACATGCTTAAATAAAAAATCCGCTTAAGACTTAAACAAAGTTTTAGCAAATTCTAAAGCTTCATCGTTAATCTTTTCCCCACTTACCATTCTAGCAAGCTCTTTGATTCTCTCTTCTTGATTCAGTTTTTTGACAAAACTTTCATCACCCTTTTTTTCAACTAAAAAGTGATTGTGTGCCTTAGAAGAAAGTTGTGGTAAATGTGAAATAGCAAAAATTTGATAAAAATTTGAAAGTTCATTTAAAACCTTAGCGATACTCATCGCTTCTTTGCCACTCAAATTAGCATCAATTTCATCTAAAAATAATATCCCATTGCCTTGGCCTAAAATTTTACATTCTGTTGCTATAAATGCAAGTCTTAAACGATTAAGCTCTCCTGAGCTTAAATTTTTCAAATTAGCCAAATTGATATTTAAACTAATCTCATCTTTGCCCATAGAAGATATCATTTTACTTTCATCCAAATTTAAAATAGCATCTTTCATGTAAAGATTTTTTAGATATCCATTTAAGCAATTTTGCAATTGTTCTAGATTATTTTTTCTTGTTTGGGTTAGAATTTTTGCACTTTTTTCTATTTTGTCTTTTGCTTTTTCAAATTTCTTCTCAAGCTCTTTTTTTTCAAAACTTAGATTTTCATAATGCTCAAGTTCTTTTTTCTTCTGCTCTAAAATTTCTAGTGCATTTTCAATACTCTCGTAACGTTTAATTAAAAAAGATAAATTTTCTATCCTATCAAGTATTTTTTCAATATCAAAATCAAAATCTTCCAATTTTTGACTTTCCGAAATCAAACGCAACTCATTCAAACATTCACTAAAAAAAGTCGGATCTTTATCGCTTAAATTTAAAGCATCAATCACGACTTTTTCCAAATCAAAAATTACACTAGCCTTTTGCCACGCTTCATCTAATTTATCCTTTTTAGAAAGCTTTTTTTTAAGCTCTAATAATTCTTCATATTCTCCTATTTTTGGATTAATGCTTTGAATTTTTTCAATTTGAATGCTTGCCACTTCTTTTAATTCTTCGATTTTTTTTTCTTCATCTAAAATTTGATTTAATTCTTCAGAAAATCGAGTGTAATTGTCAAAATCTTCTCTAAATTCATTTAAGAAATTTTCAAATTGAGGATTATTTTGTATCTCCAAAGCATCTAAAATTCTCAAAAATTTTTCATTGCTAAATTCATTATTTTCTTTGGCACTAAGATATTTAATAAAACTTTTACTTAAATTTTGCAAACTTTTTTTAGCGATGCTTTGATTATTAATAAAATATTTTGTATTTTTTTCTTTTAAAAGCTTAAAAACATTTTCTTCTTCGCTTTCTATTCCATATTCTTCTAAATTTAACTCATCATCAAGCTCTAACTCTACAAGTTTAGCCTCACTATCGCTTAGAGCAAAAGCGGATAAAATTGCCTTAAATAACACAGATTTTCCAGCTCCACTAAGCCCAGTAAAAACAGTAAGTCCTTTTGAAATTTCAAGCTTTGCTTCTTTAAAACCCAAATTTTCTTTTATCAAAATTCTATTGATCATTAACTTCCCCAATTTAATTTTTCTTTTAAAATTTGAAAATAATCTCGATTTTTTGGACGAATCAAAGTAACACTTTTATGACTTAAACCCACTTTAATGCTTTTAAAATCATCCATTTTGTAATTTTCTTGCCCATCTATGGAAAACATGCATCCTTTTGCTCTAATTTCTAATTCAAATCCTTTAGGCAATACAATAGGTCTTTGTGTCAAAGAATGAGAACAAATTGGAGTCAAGATAAAGGCTTGAGCTAAAGTATAAACTATAGGACCATTAGCACTTAAATTATAAGCGGTCGATCCAGCAGGTGTAGCAACGATCAATCCATCTCCAAAATATTCGTTAAATTTTTTGTCTTGATGATAAACTTCAATATGTGCCATAGAAGCTTGATCTTCCCTTTTTATGATAATGTCATTAAAAGCATAATTTTTTATTTTTTGACCATTTTTTTGCTTTAAACTGACACTAAGCAAGAAAGGATTTTCCGTTTTAAAATCACCACAAAAAAAAGATTGAAAAAATTCCTCCGCATAATCAATTTTAAAATCCGTTAAAAAACCTAAGTGTCCTGCATGAATTCCCAAAACAGCTTTATGATATTCCCAAGCTTTGCGGCATACAGAAATCAAAGTTCCATCGCCACCCAAAGAAATAATAAAATCAGAAATTTTAAACAACTCATCAATATCATAATGTGATAAATTCGGATTTTTAGAGTTTTTTAAAAGCAAAAGTTCAACATTATATTTGTTTAAAATATTTTCTAAAATACATATTTCATTATCAAGATCCGAATTAAAACGAACAACAAGCCCTACTTTCTTAATATTTTTATAATCTATTTTGTTTTGCATGGAAAAATTATAACAAAACTTAGCTAAGCAAAAGAATAAAAATACTATAATTTTAAAATAATTATTTTAATTTCAAGGAAAAAAATTGCGTAGTCATTACAATACAGACTTGGGAATTTCCAATGTTGGAGAAACAGTTAAACTCTGTGGCTGGGTCAATAGCTACCGCGATCACGGAGGAGTCATTTTTATAGACTTAAGAGATCGTAGCGGTATCATACAACTTGTTTGTGATCCAAATGATAGCAAAGAATCTCACGAAATCGCTTCACGTGCTAGAAATGAATTTGTGCTTATTGCTGAAGGCAAAATTCGTCCTCGCGGAGAAGGACTCGTTAATACTAAATTAAAAACCGGTGAAATCGAAGTTGTTGTTAGCAAACTCATTATAGAAAATGAAAGCGCGGTTCCTCCTTTTGCAATCGCCGATGAAAGCGTTAATGAAGAATTAAGATTAAAATACAGATTTTTAGATTTAAGAAGTCCTAAACTTTATGAAAATTTTTCTTTACGATCTAAAGCTTGTATAGCGGCTAGAAATTCTTTAGCTAATATGGGATTTTTAGAAGTTGAAACCCCTATTTTAACTAAAGCCACACCTGAAGGAGCAAGAGATTATCTTGTCCCTTCTCGCGTTCATCAAGGTGAATTTTATGCCTTGCCTCAAAGTCCGCAATTATTTAAACAACTTTTAATGTGTAGTGGTTTTGATCGTTATTTTCAAATCGCAAAATGTTTTAGAGATGAAGATTTAAGAGCCGATCGTCAGCCTGAATTTACCCAAATTGACGTTGAAATGAGTTTTTGCGAACAAAAAGACGTTATGATGGTTGCTGAAACCTTTTTGAAAGACATTTTTAAGGCTTGTGGAAAAGAAATCAAAACTCCTTTTAAAGTCATGCAATATAAAGAAGCTATGGAGCTTTATGGGAGTGACAAACCTGATTTGAGATTTGATCTTAAATTTATAGATGTAATCGATATCTTTGCTAAATCTAACAATGAAATTTTCTCAAATATCGCTAAAGATACAAAGAAAAATCGTATCAAAGCTATACGCGTTCCACAAGGAGACACTATCTTTTCAAAAAGACAAATGCAAAGATTTGAAGAATTTGTTCGCAAATTTGGAGCGCAAGGTTTGGCCTTTATACAAGTTAAAGAAGATGGTCTTAAGGGTCCACTTTGTAAATTTTTTGATGAAGCTGATTTGCAAGAACTTAGCAAACGCTGTAATTTAGAAGTTGGAGATGTTGTCTTTTTTGGAGCTGGGGCTAAAAAAACCGTTCTTGATTATATGGGAAGATTTAGAATTTTCCTTGCAGAAGAATTAAAATTAATCAATCCTGATGTATTAGAATTTTTATGGGTTGTTGATTTTCCTATGTTTGAACAAAACGATGATGGAACTTATTCAGCTATGCATCATCCTTTTACTATGCCAAAAAATATTGATGAAGAAGATATTGAAGAGATTTATTCTATTGCCTATGATGTGGTTTTAAATGGCGTAGAATTAGGCGGTGGAAGCATTAGAATTCATAAAAACGATATCCAACAAAAAGTTTTCAAAAAATTAAATATCGATGAAAATGAACAAAGAAATAAATTTGGATTTTTACTCGATGCTTTAAGTTTTGGAGCTCCACCTCATGGTGGTATTGCCATAGGCTTAGATAGACTTATCATGCTAGTGACTGGATCAAAAAGCATAAGAGAAGTTATCGCTTTTCCAAAAACACAAAGAGCACAATGTCTTATGACAGACGCACCATCAGAGCCAAATAAAGAAGCTTTAAGAGAATTAGGAATCAAATTAAGGGAGAATATAAAATGAAAGAATTATTTTTAATCATAGGGGCACCTGGAAGTGGAAAAACTACAGATGCAAGTCTTATAGCTCAATCAGATATTAATATTACTCATTATTCAACAGGTGATTTATTAAGAGAAGAAGTTGCTAGTGGAAGCGAACTTGGAAAAACAATTGATAGCTTTATTTCTAAAGGAAATTTAGTTCCTTTAGATGTGGTTGTAAATACTATAGTTTCAGCACTTAAAAACGCTCCAACAAAAACAATTATTATAGATGGTTATCCGCGAAGCGTTGAACAAATGATGGAATTTGATAAAGTCTTAAGCTCTCAAAACGAAATAGAGCTTAAAGGCGTGATCGAGGTACGCGTAAGCGAGCAAGTGGCTAAAGATAGAGTTTTAGGTAGAAATCGCGGAGCAGATGATAATGAAGAGGTTTTTTATAATAGAATGAAAGTTTATACCGAGCCTTTAGAAGAAATTCAAAAATTTTATCAAGATAAAAAACTTCATTTTATTATCGATGGAGAACGCACAATAGAACCTATTGTTGCAGATATGAAAGAATTAATTAAAAAAATTCAAAGCATTTAAAGGAGAATAAATATGGACTTAAGCAAAATCAAAATTGGAGACATCCCAAATAAAATCAATGCTGTAATCGAAATTCCTTATGGATCAAATATCAAATATGAAATCGATAAAGATAGTGGCGCTATTATGGTTGATCGCGTGATGGCAAGTGCGATGTTTTATCCTGCAAATTATGGTTTTATCGCAAATACCCTAGCTGATGATGGCGATCCTGTTGATATCTTGGTTTTAAATGAGTATCCTATCCAAGCTGGAGCTGTTATTCCTTGCCGTTTAATTGGCGTTTTAATCATGGAAGATGAAAGCGGAATGGATGAAAAACTTTTAGCTGTTCCAAGCTCGAAAATTGATGCAAGATATGATAATATCAAATCTTATACCGATTTGCCTCAAGCAACCTTAAATAAAATCAAAAATTTCTTTGAAACCTATAAAATTCTTGAACCAAATAAATGGGTAAAAGTGCAAGATTTCAAAGATACAGATGCTGCAATTGAAATTTTAGAAAAAGCGATCAAAAATTACAAATAAATTATTAGCCTTTTTTAGGCTAATATCAAGGAAAATATGAAAAGTATTATTTTAGGTGGTGGATGCTTTTGGTGCATACAAGCTGTATTTGAAAACATTAAAGGCGTTGTATATAGCGAAGTTGGATATACAGGAGGGGCTGAAAATCCAACCTATGAAAGCGTATGCTCTGGTGATGGCAATATTGAAGTTGTTAAACTAAACTACAACGATGCAGAAATTTCTCTTATAGAAATTTTAGACATCTTCTTTAAAATTCATGATCCTACTTCCATAGATAAACAAGGTGCTGATATAGGAATTCAGTATCGATCTGCAATTTTTTACGAAAATGAAAATGATGAAATTCTAATTAAAAACTTTATTGAAAAGATAAAAAATAACTACTCTTTACCTATAGCAACTCAAATCTATAAATTAAATAAATATTATTCCGCAGAATCCTATCATCAAAACTATTTTGCAAAAAATCCAAATCAAAGTTATTGCCAATTTGTTATTGCTCCGAAATTACAACTTATAAGAGATAAATTATCCAATTAAGATCTTAAAAAAATACATTTTATTCACAAAGTTTTCACAATGTGATTTTCTTATGAAAATCCTATAAAATAGCGCTTTAAGTTTAAAAAAATTAAAAAAAATATTTATTGTTTTTTAAGTTTTTTTATGAATTTAAAATTATATGTGAAAAGTTTGATTTAAAATCATAGTTAAAATAAA